>NZ_JBBKBD010000006.1:0-106657 GCF_037890055.1 Lagierella sp. ICN-221743
TACCAGCTGAGCAATCTGGGCATACACAATAAAAAAATTTCGAAAATAATTGGCCGCTTTAGCGGCCAGTATTTCAACTATAGGGTATGTAAACTACATACTCCGTAAAACAGAATACATAGTTGGTGGGCCTTCAGGGACTCGAACCCCGGACCTACCGGTTATGAGCCGGGCGCTCTAACCGACTGAGCTAAAGGCCCCTATAGTTGGCGGAGAAGGAGGGATTTGAACCCTCGCATCCCTTATCAGGATCTACTCCCTTAGCAGGGGAGCCTCTTCAGCCACTTGAGTACTTCTCCTAAACCAATCTAAAAAAAATTGGCGGAGAGGGTGGGATTCGAACCCACGTGGGCTTGCACCCTAACGGTTTTCAAGACCGCCCCGTTATGACCACTTCGGTACCTCTCCTTGATGGTGACCCATCCGCGACTCGAACGCGGGACACCCTGATTAAAAGTCAGGTGCTCTGCCGACTGAGCTAATGGGTCATATAATTTATTTTTTTATTTCACCAATTTTTTTAAGCTATTTATTTTATTTTTCCACTCGCTCATTCTTTTTTGCTTCGCAAAGACTAAGTTATCGCCTCCATTCCCTTCGGAAATGGGCCGCTCACTTATGCCGACTGAGCTAATGGGTCATATATAGTTATATTGTGAGCCAGTTTTAAAAAGTAAATAATGGCTGGGGTGACAGGACTCGAACCTGTGGAATGCTAGAGTCAAAGTCTAGTGCCTTACCGACTTGGCGACACCCCATTATGGCGCACCTAAGAGGATTCGAACCTCTGACACACGGATTAGAAGTCCGTTGCTCTATCCAACTGAGCTATAGGTGCACATGGAGCGGGTGAAGGGAATCGAACCCTCGCAACCAGCTTGGAAGGCTGGGGCTCTACCACTGAGCTACACCCGCATAATTAAGCTGTTTGTGTATTAAGAATGGTTTAAATAATGGTGGAGGAGAGTGGATTCGAACCACTGAAAGCACAGCTAACGGATTTACAGTCCGTCCCCTTTGGCCAACTCGGGAACTCCTCCATGTATTATTTAAATGGAGCTGATGAGAGGACTTGAACCCCCAACCTACTGATTACAAGTCAGTTGCTCTACCAATTGAGCTACATCAGCATATGGCGACCTTGATCGGGCTCGAACCGACGACCTCCAGCGTGACAGGCTGGCATTCTAACCAACTGAACTACAAGGCCATATACAATAATACATTATTAAATTTTATTGATTTGTTAAAAAGTCATTATGGTGGGCGGTACAGGGCTCGAACCTGTGACCCCCTGCTTGTAAGGCAGATGCTCTCCCAGCTGAGCTAACCGCCCATAATGGTGACCCTACCGGGATTCGAACCCGGGATACCGCCGTGAAAGGGCGATGTCTTAACCGCTTGACCATAGGGCCATAAGTTTTATATAAATCTGATTTTTAAATCTGATTTTGTCACCCTTACGATGTGACTAGTTTATTATAGCTTATGTAAAAACTAATGTCAAATATTTTTTAAACTTTTTTACATTTGCTATCTTAAAATAATCCGTCTTTTTTGACGTCGAATAACATTGTAATATAATCTTAATTTTTTTTCAAGTGTTTTTTTAAAAAAAGGCAAAATTTTTATAAAAATCTTGCCTTTCATTCTATTTTCCTCTATTTATTCCGTTTCTAACTTTACAAATTCAAATTTATTTACATCAAAAAGTCCCTTATCTGTTATTTTTAGTTCTGGGATTACCGGAAGAGACATAAAGCAAAGCGTCATTATTGGATCTATGTCTGAATTAACTTTGAGTTCGTCTATTGCAATGTTATGAATTTCTTTTAATTCCTGATTTACTTCTTCTATGGACTTGTTACTCATAATACCACCTATTACAAGTTCCATTCTACCTATAACTTTTCCATTTTTTACAAGCACTACTCCTCCACCTTGGGTGGTAAGTTCTTCAACTGCTACTGCCATGTCTTCATTGTTTGTTCCAGATACTATTATATTGTGTGAGTCGTGAGCTATGGATATTGCAACGGCACCTCTTTTAATTCCATATCCTTTAAGTAGTCCCACTGCAACATTCCCCGTTCCATTATGTCTTTCCACAACTGCTATCTTTACTATATCTCTATTAGGATTGTATAAGAAATCTCCATTTTTATCTATTTCAATTTCTTCAACTATACTTTTTGTTACAACTCCTCCAGGAATTATTTCTATCACATTTGCTTTTTCAGTGTTTAGTTTTAATTTTAATCTATCTATACTAAAGTCTTTTACATTAAATGAATTTAAAACTTTTTCCATATTAGCTTTTTCTACTTTGGATAAGTGCTTCCCATTTTTAGAAACTTTTTTACCTTCTATAAAGGTCATGGTGTTTTTAAAGTTTTTTAAATCTTCAAAAACTGATAGGTCTGCTCTTCTTCCCGGTGCAATGGCTCCTCTGTCATTAAAGCCATAGCAAACAGCCGCATTTATAGTTGCGATTTGTATTGCCATTATTGGATCTATACCATGCTTTACTGCTATTCTTAAATGATTGTCTATGTGACCATCTTTTAATATTGTTTCTGGTTGTCTGTCGTCTGAACAGAACATACATCTTTGGTAATTCTTTTCATCTACAACATCTATTAGCCTTTCTAAATCATGACATGCTGAGCCATGACGAAGTTGTATATACATGCCCTTAGATATTTTTTCTTTCATCTCTTCCTCTGTCATACATTCATGGTCTGTGGAAATTCCTGCGCCAATGTATGCATTTAGTTCTGCTCCTCTAAGTCCCGGACAGTGACCATCGATTATTTTATTTTCTTTCTTTGCAAGATTTATTTTCTTTAGACATTCATCATCTCCATATATAACTCCCGGGAAGTTCATAAACTCTCCTAGACCAATTACTTCTTCCATGTGCATGTGTTCATGCATGTCATCGGCGTTTACAATTGCACCTGCGTTTTCAAAGGGCGTTGCAGGTACACATGATGGCAACACATACTTTATATCAAGCTCGGTTTTCTTTGAAGCTTCAATCATATAGTCTAGGCCATCTAGTCCTTTAACATTTACAATTTCGTGAGGGTCTGCAACTATGGTTGTAGTTCCAAAGTTCACAAGTAGAGAGCCTAGTTCCTCTGGTGTTAGGTAGGAGGACTCTATATGTATATGTCCATCAATAAGTCCTGGAGCTACGAACTTTCCTTTTAAATCAATTTCTTCCTCTCCCTCGTAATCGCCAAAGCCGACAATTACTCCTTCATGAATTGCCAAGTCTTCTTCTATAACACTTCTTGAAAACACATCTATGATTTTCCCGTTTTTTAAAACTAAATTAGCTTTTTTTCTTTTCATGGCTACATCAATAAATTCTTTATTTGCATTAAACATAATTTCCTCCTAAAGAGCTTTCTATATGAACATTATACCAGTTTTGGGCATAAAAAAAACGACCCAAAGGTCGTCTTGGCAGGGACAGGAGGATTTGAACCCCCGACATTTGGTTTTGGAGACCAACGCTCTACCAGCTGAACTATGCCCCTACATAACAAATTAGATTATACTAAAACAAGAAAACATTGTCAAATCTTTTTAAGCGTATATCTTTATTGTTTTTTTGATTAAAAAAATAGCACGTGAGATTTTCCCACATGCTATTTATTATCTATTTATTTTAGAATCCCATTCCGCCTGGCATTGCTGGTGGCATTGGAGGAGCTGGTTCTTCTTTTTCTATTTCTGCTACTGCAGCTTCTGTTGTCAATAACATTGCAGCTACTGATGCAGCGTTTTGAAGTGCTGATCTTGTAACTTTTGCAGGGTCAACAATTCCCGCTTCAATCATGTTTACATATTTTTCGTTGTAAGCGTCAAAGCCGATTCCCTTTTCTTCAGCCTTTACCTTTTCAACTATTACTGATCCTTCAAGGCCAGCGTTCTTAGCAATTTGTTTAACAGGTTCTTCAAGAGCTTTTAATATGATGTTAACTCCTGTTTTTTCGTCTCCTTCTGTTTCTTCAAGAAGGGCTTCAATCTTGTCAAGAACGTTAACATAAGCAGTTCCACCACCCGCTACTATACCTTCTTCTACAGCAGCTCTTGTAGCAGCTAGAGCGTCTTCAAGTCTTAGCTTTCTTTCCTTTAATTCAGTTTCAGTTGCAGCACCAACTTGGATTACTGCTACACCACCTGCAAGTCTTGCAAGTCTTTCTTGAAGTTTGTCTCTATCAAAATCTGATTCTGCATTTTCTAATTGCTTTTTAATTATATGAACTCTTTCTTCAATAGCTTCTTTACTTCCTGCTCCGTCAACGATAACAGTATTGTCTTTAGATACATTAACTTTTTTTGCAGTTCCTAAATCGTTAATTGTTACAGATGGTAATTCTATTCCAACATCATCAGAAATCATGTTAGCTCCAGTAAGGATTGCTACGTCTTTTAACATTTCTTTTCTTCTGTCTCCAAATCCTGGTGCCTTAACAGCTACAACATTGAAAGTTCCTCTAAGTTTGTTGATTACAAGAGTTGAAAGAGCTTCTCCTTCTACATCTTCTGCAACTATGAATAGAGGTTTTCCTGACTTAACAACTTGTTCAAGTACAGGTAATATGTCTTGAATGTTTGAAATCTTTTTGTCAGTTACAAGTACATATGGATCTTCAAGATGAGCTTCCATCTTTTCAGTATCTGTCATCATGTAAGGTGATAGATATCCTCTTCCAAATTGCATACCTTCAACAACATCTAAAGTTGTTCCCATAGTGTTTGATTCTTCTACAGTTATAACTCCGTCTTTGCCAACTTTTTCCATTGCTTCAGCAATCATTTGTCCAACATGTTCGTCAGCTGCAGAAATTGCACCAACTTGCGCTATTGCTGATGAAGTTTCTACTGGCATTGCAATATTTTTTATTTCTTCTACAGCAACGTCAACAGCCTTCTTAATACCTTTTTGCATAATCATTGGGTTTGCTCCAGCTGCAAGGTTCTTAACACCTTCTCTAATTATTGCTTGAGCAAGTAGTGTTGCAGTTGTTGTACCATCCCCCGCGATATCGTTTGTCTTAGTTGCAACTTCTCTTACAAGTTGTGCACCCATGTTTTCGAATCTATTTTCTAATTCGATTTCTCTAGCGATTGTAACACCATCATTTGTTATAAGTGGTGATCCAAATTTTTTATCTAATACAACATTTCTTCCCTTAGGTCCTAAAGTAACCTTAACTGTGTCGGAAAGTTTGTTAACTCCATTTATTAAACCATCTCTTGCATCTACTGCAAATTTAACTTCTTTAGCCATGTTTCCTCCTTTTATCCTTCAACGATTGCAAGTACGTCTTCAAGTTTTACAATAATGTATTCTTCGCTTTCTAACTTAACTTCTGTTCCTGCATACTTTGAGTAAATAACCTTTGTTCCAACTTCTATATTTAAATTATCTTTTCCTGATAATTCGTTGGATATAGCAACCACTTCTGCAACTTGTGGCTCTTCTTGTGCTGAGCTTGGTAATACAATACCTGAAGCAGTTTTTTCTTCTACTTCCAACATTTTTACTACAATTCTTTCTCCTATTGGTTTCAGATTCATAATACCCTCCTATTTATTTTTATCACTCTACGACCTAGAGTGCTAATAACTACATTCTTATGATAATACATTTTTAAAAATATTGCAAGCTAATTTAAATCTTTTTACTTTTCTATTCTATACTGTCTTCAATAAAAAAGAAAGGCTTTTCCTATTTGCAATTTTATAAATTTTTTTCTTAAAATAAAAGGCCCATGCTACTAGTGTATGCGCCCTTTACCTGCGTAAAAAAATTTTATTCAATTACAACATTAGGCTTCCGAAGCTAAAAATCATAACATATCTCTTTAGAATTTCAAGCAGAGAGTTTGAATAGCCAATCATTACTGCAATAAAAATTATATGTGGTATAGCCAAGAGTATACATGTGGTCACAACCAAAAAGTTTTTTCTAACGAATAGAAGTCCAACTACAACTAACCAAGCCCAAAGGCAAAATGGTATAAAGAAAGTCATATCTGCAAGGAAGTCTAATCTTTTATTAAACACGCTGCCGTCTAGCTTTCCATTGACGGTGGTAATTATAACTCCCACCGCAAAGATTAACACAGAAACTGCTGTTACTATATAAAATATTTTTCTTGAGTCCATTTCTTTTTTCTCTTTTTTACTCATTTTGCACCTTCTATAAATTTATTTTATTATTTTTTCTAGCTCATCCTTTTTACAATTTTTATACCCAATTTTTACTTATACATAATACCTTTGCCTTTTTAATTTTACTTTGTGATATAATGAGTTAAATTAAAATTGAAATTTAAGAAAGGAATAGCCATGAAAATTAAACATGAAGTGTCAAAATTTAAATTAGAACTGTTAAACTCTTTAAGTCATGGAATAGGCGTTATTATAGGCATAGTTTTTTTACTTTTGCTTTTAATACCAAGTGTAGCTCAGAAAGATACGAATAAGATTGTCGCATTTTCCATTTATGCATCTGGCTTCATATTTTTATTTTTATCATCAACTATATATCACTCTCTTAGTCTTACTAAGGCGAAGGAATATTTAAGAATTTTAGACCACTCTGCTATATTTATTTTTATTGCTTGTTCATATCTTCCGATAATTTTATTAGTTTTAAAAGGAAATTTAAGAATTATTTTTCTTGTAATAATCACACTACTTGCTTTAGCTGGAGTTATTTATAAGATTTTTTCCTTTAGGACTTATGATAAACATAAAAAGTTTTCCACTTTTTTATATATTTTAATGGGCTGGATTGCAATATTTCTTATTAAGCCAATTGTAGAAAATGTTTCTATTAGCTTTTTCACCCTTATACTAATTGGCGGTGTAATTTATAGCTTAGGTACCTATTTTTATAAGAAAAAGTCAACCTATTCCCATTTTATTTGGCATATTTTTGTTCTTATTGCAGCAATAGTTCAGTTTTTTGCCATATACTTATTCTTGCTTTAAAATTTAATACCTATATTAAAATACCCCAGTTATTTTAACTGGGGTTTGATGTTTTTATTTTCCTAAAATTTTTTCTAGCTCATCTTTTTCAACAATTCTTATGCCCAGTTCCTTCGCCTTGTCGAACTTAGAACCAGGTTTTTCTCCTACCACAACCATGTCGGTGTTTTTGGATACGGATGAAGAAGTCTTTGCTCCCATGGATTTAAATATGTCTTCAAGTTCTTTTCTTGAATAATCCTCAAAGGAGCCTGTAATAACAACACGCATGTCGCTAAACTTTTGTTCAACATCTTTTTTATTATCTTCTACTATAATTTTAACGCCTTCATCAAGTAGTTTGTCCAGGCCTTCCACTACCTTTTCATCGTGGAAGAACTCTTCTATGGCGTCGGCGGTTATGCCACCAATGTCTGGAACTTCCACAAGCTCCTGGGCAGTCGCTTCTCGAAGATTTTCAAATGTTTTAAATCTATTTGCCAAGTCCTCTGCAGTTTTTATTCCCACATTTGGTATACCTATGGCGTAGATAAAGTTTTTAAGCCCTACACTTTTACTATTTTCAATCGCCTTTAAAAGATTGTTTACCTTTTTATCTTTAAATCCCGGAAGTTTATATAGATCCTGTGCAGTTAGTGAATATATTTGAGATATTTCGTGTACCTTTAGTATTTCAAGCATCTTTTCAATGGTCTTTTCACTAAGTCCATCTATATTCATGGCGTCTCTTGATGCAAAGTGAACTAACCTTGAAACAAGTTGTGGTTCACAGTTCATGGAGTTTGGACAGAAATAGTGTACTCCATCTCTAATTAGTGGTGTGTGACAGAAAGGACAGTCCCCTGGCATAACTATTTCTTTTGAATCTTCATAGTCCTCAATCTTTCCAAGGATTTCTGGGATTACATCGTTTGACCTTCTGATTAACACTCTTGAATTTATCTTAACTTGTTTTCTTTCGATGTCGTCCATATTGTTTAAAGTGGCACGACTAACTAATACATCGCCTATTTCAACAGGGTCTAGCAGCGCCGTTGGTGTAACCTTACCAGACCTTCCAACATTCCATTCAACTTCTCTGACGATGGTGCTGTACTCTTCTGGCTCAAACTTATACGCAATGGCCCATCTTGGAAATTTATTTGTGTATCCAAGAACTTCCCTCGTCTTCATGTCGTTTATCTTTATAACTGCACCGTCGGTTAGTACATCAATCTCTTTTCTATATTCTTTTATATAGGAAAGAATTTCTTCCAATTCCTGCAAGGTCTTGGCTTTTTTTAAAAACGGATGCACTTTAAAGCGATTGTCCTTTAAAAACTGCATCATCTCTTCTTGACTTGTAAACTCTTTTCCTTCAATATAGCCAACATTATAAAAGTAAGCGGTTAGATTCCTCTTCTTTGTCTCCTTTGGGTCCAGGTTTCTCAAGGCCCCCGCCGCTGCATTTCTTGCGTTTTTAAGGGCAGGAGTATACATCTCATTATATTTTCTTAGTGCAGATAGTGGCATTAGTCCTTCTCCCTGCACTTCGATTCTACCCTTATATGGAATTGTTAACGGAATTGATGGAATAGTTTTTACTTGGGCCAAAATGTCTTCCCCAACAACACCATTTCCTCTGGTGGCAGCCATAACAAGCCTTCCTTCGTCATAGGTTAGGTTTATTGTAAGGCCGTCAAATTTAAGTTCTACTAAAAATAATAATTCTAATACTTTTTCGTTAGAGGCCTTTACAAGTCTTTCTGCCCTCTTTTCCCACTCACGAATTTTTTCAATGTTCTGCGCCTTATCTAAACTGTATAGAGGCGCCAAGTGGGTATGTTTTACAAAGCCCTCTAAAAGCTCTCCACCAACTCTTTGTGTTGGCGACTCAGGTAATATAATTCCCGTTTCATGTTCCAGCTTTACCAGTTCATCATATAATTTATCGTATTCACCATCAGATACTATGGGCTCGTCAAGAGTGTAGTAGTGATAGTTGTAGTCGTTTAATTGTTTTACTAATTCTTCAATTCTCTTTTTACTCATTTAATAACTCCAATGGTGCCATGCTCTTGTTAAGCTTTTTAATGCCCTTTTTATCAAAGGCTATTACAAGCTCATCCCCTCCACTTTTTTCAGTGATTGTTATAATTGTTCCCACACCAAAGCTCTTATGCTTTACCTTGTAGCCAAGCTTTAGATCGACCCCTTCCAAGGTTTTTTTATTTGGATCAGGTTTTTTCACAAAGCTTTCCCTTAAGTCCTTTGCCATGGTCTGTGCTGACGTTGCAAAGGTCTCTCTAAAGTTGTCGGTGTATTGATATGACTTTGGCTTTTGAACTTCAAGGCAGTCTCCCATCTCTTCAATAAAGCGAGATGGCTTATGCATCATAAACTTTCCAAAAACCCTTCTGCTGCTACATGAAGTTAAATATAATTTTTCTTCCGCTCTAGTTAGTGCCACATAGCAAAGCCTTCTCTCCTCTTCCAGTCCGTCGTCTTCTACAATAGTTCTTTCTGAAGGGAAAAGTCCTTCTTCCATTCCAGTTAGAAAAACAATTTTATATTCCAGTCCCTTTGCCGCATGTATGGTCATAAGGCTAACTCCCGTCTTTGACTCATCGGTCTTGTCCACATCAGAAAGTAGAGTCACCGTTGCAAGGTAGTCTTCAAGGGATGGCTCCTCTGCAGTTTTTTCATAATCCGAAATCGCCGATACAAATGAAGAAATATTTTCTATTCTCGTTCTGTCTTCCCTTAGGTTTGACTCCTCTAGCATCTTTAAATAGCCTGTCTTTTCTAGTACATGGTTTACAAAATCAGTTACCGATAGACTGTCTTTCTCTTTTTTTATATTTTCCATCATATATATAAACTCTTGAAGCTTTGCCTTGGTACGTCCAGTTATTCCTTCAATGGCAGTTTCAGAAAGGATTCTATATATGGATGAGTTCTTTTCTAGAGCAATGTCGGACAGTTTGTTTATGGTAGTATCCCCAATGCCCCTCTTAGGTATATTGATAATTCTCTTTAATGCCACATCATCATCGGGGTTAACAAATATCTTTAAGTATGCAACAAGGTCCTTTATCTCCTTACGGTCGTAGAACTTCAGTCCACCAACAACCCTATAGTTGATGCCTTCACGCATAAGCATCTCCTCAAAGGCCCGGGACTGGGCGTTGGTTCTATAGAGAATTGCCATGTCTTCAAACTTGTAGTCGTCGTTTCGAAGTTGTTCGATGTAATTTGTAACTATCATGGCCTCTTCCATATCCGAGTCTACTTCTTTATAGACAACCCTGTCACCTTTTTTATTGTCGGTCCAAAGATTTTTTTCCTTTCTCTCAAAGTTATTTCTTATAATCCTATTGGCTGTATCTAAGATATTTTTTGTTGATCTATAATTTTGTTCCAGCAAAATTACCTTGGCATTTTCAAAGTCCTTTTCGAAGTTTAAAATATTACTTATGTCAGCACCTCTCCATCCATAGATGGATTGGTCGCCATCGCCAACGGCGCAAATATTTCCATATCCCTTTGAAAAGTATTTTATTAATTCATATTGCGGCTTATTTGTATCTTGATATTCGTCCACAAATACATATTTAAATTTATTTTCGTACTTTTGTCTTATAGAGTCATGCTCTCTAAACAGTTCCAAGGTCTTTAGTATTAAGTCGTCAAAGTCCAAAGAATTGTATAATTTTTTCTTTCTCTCGTACTCTTCAAAAATTTCTCCAAATACTTTATAGGTTGGATGGTATCCATAGATGTCATTAATGTAATTTACACCTTCCCCAATATTTTTCGCAGAAGAAATTGCATTTAAACACGCAGACACAGGAAAGTCCTTTGCACCTATGCCCTTGTCTCTAAGTATCTCTTTGATTAATGACTGTTGATCCGCCCTGTCATATATGGTGAAGTTGTTTGTGTATCCCAGTGCCGTTATTTCAGCACGAAGAATCCTTACACAAATGGAGTGAAAGGTTCCAATCCACATGCTTGAAACATCTTCTCCAAGTAAGTTTTCAACTCTGTCCTTCATCTCCCCAGCTGCCTTGTTGGTGAAGGTAAATGCAAGCACTTCCCACCTTCGTGCTAGTCCTTCGTTTAATATGTGGGCGATTCTCGTGGTTAAAACCCTTGTCTTTCCACTGCCTGCGCCGGCAAGAATCAAAAGTGGCCCCTGGGTTGTTAACACCGCTTCTCTCTGTCTGTCATTAAGTCCTTTAAGTAATTCGTTCATTTATTTCTCCTATCAAAAAAGGTCTAAATATAAATATTAAAGACCTGTTAGCTATTTCAAAATTTATTCCATTCCCTTATTCATTATAACATAGCAAAATAAAAAAGAGCCCATAGGCTCTCATTATCTATAAATTTAATTCGCAAAGTTCGTGCTTAGTATCTTTTGCCACTGATTTAATAACAACCTTGCCATCATATGTGTTTATTCCAGATCTTAATTCAGGAAAGTTTTCAATTGCACCCTTAAGACCATATTCACCAATTGCCTTTGCATATACTGTTGTTGCATTTGAAAGTGCATATGTGGAAGTCATGGCAACTGCCCCTGGTATATTTGCTACAGCATAAAATGTTACACCATACTCTTTGAAAACTGGATGGCTATGACTTGTTGGGCGTCCCTTTGTTATATCAGTTGAACCACCTTGGTCAATGGCAACGTCAACCACAACGGAACCTTCCTTCATCTTCTTAACGCTGTCCACCTTAACAAGTTGTGGGGCACGTCCCCCTGGTATTAACACAGTTGATATAACCAGGTCTGCTGAACTAACGGCTTCGTCGATATTTATTGGATTTGAATAAAGTGTTTCAATTTTATCTGGAAAGATGTTGTGAAGTCTTGTAAGAGCATCCACATTTACATCCAAAACCGTAACCCTTGCACCCATACCAACTGCTATTCTAGTTGCACCTGTACCAACTGTACCGGCACCAACTATAACCACATTGGCAGGCCTTACTCCAGGCACTCCCTGTAGAAGGATTCCCCTGCCACCTTCAGGCTTTGTTAAATATCTGGCTCCTTCTTGCACCGCCATTCTGCCGGCGATTTCAGACATAGGTTGAAGTAGCGGAAGTTTATTTCCCTTTTGTACAGTTTCAAAACCAATTGCAGTTACTTTATGTTTTATTAATTCATCCACAAGCTCTTCGTTACCTGCCAAGTGAAGGTAGGCATATAAAATAAGGCCTTCTCTTAAATATTTATACTCTTCTCTAAGGGGCTCCTTAACTTTGTAAATCATATCTGCCCTCTCCCAAACCTCTTTGGCAGAATCTATAATATGCGCTCCCGCGTCTTCATATTCTTTATCGCTAATTCCAGAGCCCAGTCCCGCTCCAGTTTCGATTAACACTTCTATTCCATGTTTAACAAGGTCACTAACCGCTGCTGGAACAGCCGCAACCCTAGACTCTTGGTCCTTTAATTCCTTAGGTATTCCTATTATCATAATTTTTCCTTCACTTTCTTTATAAATTTTTATACGTCAACACAATCTAAATTTCTTCGTTTTATCTTGAATAATAATATTATAAAATGGATTAATTTTCATGTCAATTTATAAATTTAAACTGCTAAAATTTTTTCGTAAATAAAAAAGGAGCCGCTGCCCCTTCTATTTTAAAAAAGTAAAATATAAAATTACAATTATCCCAAGTGCTATTCTATACCAACCAAACACCTTGAAGTCATGCCTCTTTACATATGAAAGTAAGAACTTTATTGTAAGTATGGACACGACAAAGGAAACTATGGAAGATACTAGAAGTATCATTAGCTCAAAGGATGTAAATGCAAATCCAAACTTAAGTAGTTTCAAAAAGCTTGCACCAAACATAACCGGGATTGCCAAGTAAAAAGTAAACTCTGCGGCAACGGTTCTTGATAGTCCAAGGAGAATACCTCCAAGTATTGTAGAGCCTGATCTTGAAACCCCTGGAAATATTCCGGCAAATAGTTGAAACACACCAATGTAAAATGCAATTTTATAACTAATGCTCTTCACGTCATTAATCTTAGGAACTTTTTCTTTATTTCTGTTTTCAACAATTATAAATAGTATACCAACTATTATAAGCGCAAGTGCAATGGGTATTGGTTTATGAAACATTTCTTCAAACACATCATCAAAGGGAATGATTAAAACAGCAGGAATGCATGCAATAATAATTTTCCCCCAAAGGCTAAACTTTTCTCTATTTGCAACAACCTTTCCATTTCTTTTTTCAAATGGGAAGATGTCGTTCCAAAATAGTACTACAACTGCTAAAATTGCCCCTAGTTGGATTACAATTTTAAACATGGACATAAACTCGTCGCTTACATTAAGTCTTATTAATTCATCTACTAAAATAATATGGCCTGTTGAAGATATGGGAAGCCATTCAGTAATCCCTTCAACAATTCCAAGTATAATCGCTTTTAAAATTTCTATCATAATTCACCTCGACTATTCAATTATACAAAAAAATAAGCCACATAATCAAATCTTACTTGATTTTTTCACATCTTTATCATACATTATAATAAAACAAGGAGGTATTATGAAGACAAAAAATAAAAAGTTTTTATTTGTGAAAATAATTGTTCTTTTGGTTTTAGGATGCGCTCTGTTCTTTGCTGGAATGTTAAAGACGAAGAAGGAAATGACTCCAGAGATGACCACCGAACTAATTAACAATAGACTGGAAGAAGCAAAAGAATTAACTACGTTGAAATATTACTATACAAACATGGGACAGTTTGAAAATCAAAACGACTTCTATGGTTGGAAGATTCCATTTACAACAAAGAGTTTTATAGTTTCATATGACGGTGTAATTCATGCCGGTGTAAATTTAGAAAAGGCAGTGGTAGGCTTTGGCAATAATAGAATTGATATTCAAATTCCTAGTTCCACAATACTTTCCCACGAGATAAAGGAAGAGTCACTAAAGGTTTTTTTAGAAAAAGATACAATATTTAATCCTATAAAGATTGAAGACTATAACGACTTTTCAAAGGATCAAAAAAAAGTTGTGGAAGAAAAGGCAATTAAAAATGGTCTTTTAACTGAAGCAAATGAAAAGGCTGAAAAGACAATTAAGGAACTACTTAAACTTGATGACCTTTTTAAAGATTACGAAATAAAAATTTATTTTAAGTAAAAATATGCTCCAAATTATTTTGGAGTTGTTTTTTTGCATTACTTGTATTATAATAATTAATACAGATAAGACAGAGGAAGGAGAGCATATGATTTTAAAAATTGATATGGCAAGTGAAATTCCAATCTACCAGCAGGTGCGAGACGAAATCGTATCTTTAATAGGCATGGGTGAACTTAATCCGGGAGATGAACTTCCTGCAGTTAGGTCCCTTGCAGCAGATCTTGGAATAAATCCAATGACAATTCAAAAGTCCTACAACATTTTAAAAAATGAAGGCTTTATCGAAATTCACAGACGAGTTGGCGCTATGGTTTCAAGCTTGGACAATTTAAAACAAGAAGAATTTGAAAAGAACTTAGAAAAACTTTTACTGGAAGGCAAGGCTCGTGGGTACAATATGGAAGAACTAGTTAGGAGGGTGCTATGATATTTAATTTAATCCTAGTGGGATGTTTAGTTTTAATACTTTTTTTAATGAAGTTTCAAATAAAATATATTACAAGTTACAAAAACGGATATATTTTATCCACATCCATCCCCTACGACCTAATCGATGATGAAAGAGTAAGTGAAATTACTGAAGAATTAAAAAGAGAAAGCTCATTAATATTTAAAATATTTCTTCCAATAGCACTCTTGGTATTTTTTGCAGAGACAGAATTAATTAAAATGCTTTTATTCGTTTTTGGGATTATTATTTACGCCATTTTAATAAATATCTTCATCTACAGGGCAATGAAGGAGCTTAGGGAGTACAAAAAACTTAAGAGAGTACATTCAAGTGTAAAGTACGCCGACTTAAAGGCAAATGTGGAAATAAAAAAGAATATGCCAAGTAAATTCATGCACCTACTTCCAATGATATTACTTTTGCCAGGACTTTTCTTTTTAGACTTCGACATAAAAACTTCCACCATGATGCTAATTACGGGAGCGCTTATAAACCTAAGTCTAATTTACTTTGCCATGGCAATAGAAAAATCCCCAAATATAATTTATTCAGAAGACACAGAGGAAAATGTAAGGCTAAATATAAAAAATAAGGGCAAGTTTAGTAAAACGATACTTATCTTTACTTCATTTCTATCTGTATTGACTTTGCTAGCAACTATTATTTCTTACAAAAATCCATATGCATATTGGCCATTTATAATTTATGTAATCGCCATAACTTTTGGAATGCTTGCCATTGTCATTAGTCAGTACAAAATTTCTAAGGGCGACGTAAACTTAAATGTGGATGAAGTGGACTACTACGATATCTTTGGATATAAAAACAAAGATGATCCTAGAATTTTTGTCCCATCAAAGATGTCTCCTGGCAATATGGACTTAAACAGAGGAAGACCGGTAGGTAAGGCAATTTTTTATGGAAGTTTAATCATTGGAGTGGTTCTACTAGCATCACTACCTTACTTCCTGTCACCATCAAATTATAATTACAATGTGGGAAGAGATAAAATATCAATTTCTGCAAAGATGTACAATGATGAAATAAAATATAAGGACATCAAAGAAATACAATTATTGGATGAATTTCCACAAGGTAATGTTGTAAGGACAAATGGCACCTCATTGGAAAGCCAAAGTTATGGATCCTTTTCAGTAAAGGGAATTGGAAATGTAAGGCTATATTATTACAACAACAGCAAAAAAGTTATCTTTATTAAGGCGGATAAGAATTATATTTTCAATGAAAAGACCGACAAGGATACGGAAAAATTATATAAAGAAATAAAAAATGAAATTAAATAGCGAAGGCTCATAGAGTCTTCGCTTATTTATTCTCCAAGTCCAAGATTTAATGCCTTTCTTATGGTTTCTCTTGCTATTGGCCCAGCGGATTCGTCTCCACCGGTTCCACTGTCTTCCAATACAACTGCAACGGCAATGGTCGGATTTTTCGCCGGCGCTGTTGCAATAAACCATGCGTTTGTAGACTTCTTATCTTTTATTTCTGCAGTACCTGACTTACCTGCAACTGTAACTGCTCTCAAGCCCGCCTCCGAGCCGTCTCTTACTACTGCAACCATATCTTTTAAGATTTCATTTGCAATTTTAGGTGTGGTTACCTTTGATAGTATTTCAGGATTTTTCTTAAACTCAACTTCTCCTTCAGGGTTAGTTACCTTGTCCACTATATAAGGTTTCATCATAACACCATTGTTTGCTATGGCAGACATAACCATGGCCATATTAAGGGGAGTAACCAATGTGTCCCCCTGTCCAAAGGAAGTGGTTGCAATATTTGCAGCGTCTATCCCATCATAGTATCCATTAATGGACTTTGTAGTTGGTAGGTCGAATGGAATTTTTTCTCCAATGAAGTATCTCTTACTTACATCTTGAAGTATCTTTCCACCAACTTCTGAACCGAGCTTACTAAAGTAAACATTTGATGATTTTACTAAAGCTTTTTTCAAATCGGTTCTTCCATTTACCATTCCATTAATATTACTTACTTTGTATCCACCAATCTTAATTGAACCTTCGTCCTCTATTTCCATACTCTCAACTTTATCTTGATTTTCCAAAATACCTGTGGCTGTTACAACCTTAAATATGGAACCCGGTGTGTAAAGCCCTTGGGTAGCTCTGTTAAGAAGCCTTGCGTCCTTTTCATTATTTATAATATCTTCCCAGTCCGCTGTAATTGTGTTTGGGTCGAATGTTGGGAAGGAAGCCATGGCATAGATTTCTCCAGTCTTTGGATTCATGGCAACAATGGACCCCTTATGCTCTTTCAAAAGCTTCATGGTATAGCTTTGAAGTTCTGAGTTTGTGGTTAGTGTCAAGTTATTACCATCTTTTTGATTTTCTACAAGCTTCTTTAAGTCAGATAGCGGTGTATTCTCTTTTATGTTTAGAAGTGTCTTTGCATATGATTTTTCCAGTCCAGCTGTTCCATAGTTCTTAGAGTTGAATCCAGTAATTGGCGAGTAGATTGAACCGTATAAAAACTTTCTAAAGTTATTGTTGTTACTGTCTGTTTGAGTTTCTACCAATACATTTCCTTCAGAGTCATAAATAGTTCCCCTCTTGACTTTGTTTTCATCAACCCAATGCCTTCTGTTGTACTGAGCGTACTCCCCGGTGGCAATATCCTTTGCCTTTGCAATTTGGAAGTAGGTCATGTATAACACCAATGCTAAAAACAATCCTAAAAACATGGTCAGCACAACTATTATCTTTTTATTTATTCTTTCCATTCTTCCACCATCTTATCTTTTATATCCGATGAACAGTATTGTAATATTCCTAGACAGATAAATGAAGTTACCATGGAGCTACCACCATAACTTACAAATGGAATTGTAATACCTGTCATTGGAATTAGTTTTAATACTCCACCTATCATAAATACTGCTTGGAAGGCAAACATTATTGAAATGCCCAGGGCCACGTATTTAAAAAACAGATTATTTTGTTCCATGGATATTTTAAAACCTCTATACACAAGTATCATAAATAGCATTATAATACCCATGCCTGTAAACACTCCCATCTCTTCTACAATTGCAGGGAAGATAAAGTCAGAGCTTGCAACTGGTATTAAATCAGGACGACCAAGTCTAAGTCCCGTACCAAAGAAACCTCCCGATGCAAGAGCAAATAGTGATTGTACTATTTGGTATCCCTTGTCTTGCACGGACTTCCATGGATCAAGCCATATATCAAATCTAACTCTTATATGGGAGAACATTAGGTAGGCCATTATACTTCCCACAACCGCCATAAGTAAGTTTAAAGCAAGGAAGTATCTATTGTAATCAAAGATGTACATAAAAATAATGTACACTATGAAAAATATAACAGCAGAGCCTAGGTCCTTTTGCACAAAAAACAGTCCAATTAGTGAATAGGCAACCACCATAAAGGTAAGTGGCTTTTTCTTTTCAATTAAAAAGTGATACTTGGAAAGCTTCTTACCGGTCAATAGATTTTCGTTTGTTTCAAAGGATGCTATAAAGAAGATGAATAATATCTTCGTGAGCTCCGAAGGCTGAAAAACTATGCCCTTAATATTGGCCCAGTTCTTTGCACCGTATTTTTCAAAACCAAATACTATGGTTATGAAAAACATAAAGAAACATCCTGCCAAGTAAAGCAGCGTAAGATTTTCCCAGCCCTTAAATGACTTTAGTATAAAGTAGGTTACATAGAACATGGAAACGCCTATTAAATACCAAAACAGCTGTCTTGTTCCCTCGTATGGATTAAGTCTAAAAATCATTACAACACCAATACTAAATAGCATTGATGCCACAAGTAAAAGATAGTTGTCCCCATCGGTTACCTTTACTACCAATCTATTTGCCACATTTACACCAATAATAAAAGAAATGAACAGCAAAGTGTTTTTCGTATTGAAGTTTTCTCCAGCAGATACAGAAATAAGTCCCATGGCAAGTATCTGAAACCAAAGTAAAAGCCTTAGTGGGTTCTTTACGCTGGACCTAGTAAAATTAAACTCTTTACTAAATATCTTTTTAAAAAAATTGCTTTCACTTCTAATAAGCGATTTTTTATTTTTCATCGTCATCATCACCATCTACAAATAAGAACTCAACTTGTCCAAAGTCAACCAAATCCTTATCTTTAAGTAACACTACCCCTGATACCTTTTGGCCATTTACATATGAGCCGTTGGCAGAGCCCAGGTCTTCAAGATAGAACTGTCCTCTTTGTTTAAAAATTCTGGCATGTTTTTTAGAGATAAATCTATCTCCAAGCACAATGTCGTTACTGTCAGATCTTCCTATTGTAGTATTATTTTTTATAAAATAATGTTCTTGTATTTTGAAAGGCAATCTCTCTTTTCTATTGATAAGTTTCAAATAGCTGTCCGCCGGTGTATTTAAATTATTTATTCCCTTGATATCAAGGTAAATCATCTTTATTATGTTGAAGATGAAATAATAAATTATTATTACAAAGGCGTATTTGAATATCATAGCCAATAGGTCATATAGTTTCATATTGGCGGTCAATTGAATTGAGAAAAACTTTTCAAGTATTTCAATAATAAAATTCATATCTTCTCCTAGTATTTTAAGCACTAATATTCCAAGTACTAATATTTTACACGAAAAACTTAAATTTTCCTATAATTTAGAGATTTTGTAACATTTGTTAAAAGTCTAAAGATTTTTCAAACTCCACTTTGCCATTTTCTAAAGATTTTATTGTGGCAAGTGACTCAATTTCATATCCCTTTTCTCTAAGCCTCTTGCCTCCGTCTTGAAATCCCTTTTCGATTAATATTCCAGTGGACACAAGCTCTGCCCCAGCCTGCTTTAAAATGTCGTAAACACCTTCCAAGGCCTTTCCATTTGCTAAAAAATCATCTATTACTAAAACTCTGTCACCTTTATTCAAATAGTTTTTGGAAACCATTATATCATAGGTAACTCCCTTAGTATAACTGTATACAGAGCTTTTGTATACCTCATCTCCAATAGTTTTTGAAATATTTTTCTTTGCGAATACAACTTTTTTATTCATGGCAAGGCCTACTGCAAATGCTATTGCAATTCCAGACACTTCCACCGTAAGTATTTTATCTATATCTAAGTGTTCAAATCGCCTCTTGAACTCTTCTGCAATCTGCATAAAAAATTCCGGATCGATTCTATGATTAACAAAGCCATCTACCTTTAGTACATTTCCTGGAAGGACTATTCCTTCTTCAAGAATTCTCTTTTCTAATATGTTCAAGTTGTCCTCCTTAAATATATTTATAACTATTATATCAAAAGGGCATAAAAAAAGAGAAGACTTGCTTCTCTCTTTCTAAACTCTATTTATTTTTTCCTTGGTACTCTTTTCAATTGAATCCAATTTCTTTTTAGAGTCTTTTTCACTTTCTCCCTTAGAGTAAATATATATTTTTATTTTCGGTTCTGTTCCTGAAGGTCTAAGGGCATACCATGATCCATCATCAAAGTAGTACTTAAGTACATTTGACTTTGGTATTCCTGTGTCGTCATTCAAATAGTCAATTGTCTTTTCAAGTTTCATTCCCTTTATCTCTGTAAGAGGATTTTCTCTAAAGTCCTTCATGATATGACCAATCTTTTCTTGTCCTTCAAGCCCTTCAAGAACGATGGAAATTAATCTTTCATCATAGAAGCCATACTCATCCTTAAGTTCTTCAAGCACATCTAATAGTGACTTGCCCTGCTTTTTATAGTAGGCTGCCATTTCACAAATCACCATTGCTGAACTTACCGCATCTTTGTCCCTTACAAAAGTTCCGTAGTTATAACCGATACTTTCTTCAAATCCATAGATAAATTCTTTTTCACCGGTGATTTCAGATTCATTTGCAACAGCACAGATATTTTTAAAACCAGTAAGAGTTTCAATTGTTTCAACACCATATTTATTCGCAATGGCCTTGCCCATGTCTCCTGTTACAATGCTCTTTACTATAACTGAGTTTGATGGAAGATCTTTCTTTTCATATCTTTGGCTCAAGATGTAATGAATCATTAGAGCTCCAATTTTGTTTCCATTTAGGAATACATAGTTTCCATCTTTGTCCCTAACTTCAATGGCCGCTCTATCTGCATCAGGGTCTGTGCCTATTAACATTTCAGCAGAAACTTTTTTACCAAGGTCAATGGCGTACTTAAATGCCTTTGGATCCTCAGGGTTTGGATATCCCACAGTTGTAAAGTTTGGGTCTGGGTTTTCTTGTTCTTCAACTACAACAATGTTGTTAAAGCCCCTTCTCTTTAAAATCTCTCTAACATATTTATTTCCGGTTCCATTTAATGGAGTGTAAACAATTTTTATATCCTTATCAATATCTTCATTTATTGTAAGGGACAGAACGTCCTTTAAATATTTTTCGTCAAGCTCTGTGGAGTACATCTCAATAAGTCCCTTTTCAATTCCCTCTTCCAGTGGCAACCTCTTAACTTCAGAAAAACTTTCAATCTTTCCAATGTTTTCTTCAATGGAACTTGCCATGTCTTCAAGAATTTGTGACCCTTCTGGACCATAGGCTTTATATCCGTTATACTCCTTTGGGTTATGGCTTGCAGTTACCATTACTCCCCCGGCACATTTAAAATTTCTAACCGCATAGGATAGTAGTGGTGTTGGTCTAATGTCGTCAGAAAGGTATACCTTTATTCCATTTCCCGCAAATACTTCCGCAGTGATTCTTGCAAACTCCTTTGAAAAATGTCTAACGTCATATGATATGGCAACTCCTTCGCCCTTTATGTCGTTGCCCCTTTCAATTATAGTAGTTGCAAATCCTTGAGTTGCCTTTGCAACCATGTACTCATTCATTCTATTTGTACCAGCGCCAATCTTTCCCCTAAGGCCTGCAGTACCGAATTGTAGGCTTTGATAAAATCTATCTTTAATCTCTTCTTCATCAGATGCTATGGCCGCCAGTTCTTTTTTCGTCTCATCGTCAAACTCATTTCCATTTAACCATTGTCTATAAATATCTTTGTAATTCATTTTGCCCTCCTAACGAAAGTACGCCAATCCCTTGTAAAGTGATTTACTCCTTATCCAACGGGACAAATTCGTTTCAAAAAATTCTTGTCCATTGAATATCTTTGCAAATATTTTTTCTTCTTCTCGCTTAACTCCAACTACAAGTCCCCATCTGCCCCTTAACTTTTTGTCCTTGTTGTTCCAAGTGACCATAAGCAAAGGACAGCCGTGGTATAGACCAGAGTTAATATAATTGTAAACGGCCTCTTCCTTCCAAATCCATGCATTTTTCATATAATGCATCTTTCTGCCTCTTTTTAAACTGAAGGCTCTTACCCTATGGGCCATTTGAAGAATTAAAAAGGCCTTGTTTTCAAAAACTTTTTTGAAATCCCAAAAAGCATTTTCATCGTTAAATAGATACCCATATTTGTCCATTTTGTAATAAAAATAGTAGAGCATTATAAAAGCTTCTAAATTTCCATTGAATTCCTGTGTTCTTCCATCTTTAAAAATTTTATCTTTTGTTAAAAGAAAGCCTTCATCTTTTAACATCTCTTCAAATCCATCTAGTTCTCTATAGTCCATATCAACATCCAATTTTGTATACGTAACTTGTAATCGGTGAAATAATTATATTTTCACCTAAATTAACTTCCTCTTCTTCGCCAAAAATTATTTTCATGTTTTTAATGGAAAGGTCTTTGTAATTGTTTTTAATATGGTCTTCAAGATTTTTATATTCCAAAGTAAATTCGACTCTTCCGCTGTTGTGAAGCACAAATAGAATTTCATCTTGGGCTAATATAGTGTAAGCAATTACTGAGTCTGGAAGATTTTCTATAAAGTAAAAGCTTTCAGAAATATCTTCGTAGCTCTTTAACATGAACTTTGAATTTTCTCTTCTTAGATGAATAAGTTTCCTCACATGTTCATAAAGTTCATAGTTTTCCCTTTTCAATCTCCAATCGATTTGGTTTGTAGTTATGGGACTGTTATATGAGTTGTGGTCCATGTTCTTTGAACGAGAGAATTCATTTCCGGCGTGGAAAAATGGTAGGCCAAGTGAAAGTAAAATTATACTAAAGGCCATTTTGCTTATGTCCGTAAAGTTTTCTACGTCTTCTTCCGAAATAGATTTTTTTAATTTGTCCGCCAAGATTAAATTATCGTGGGAGTTGAAATAGTTTATGCTCTCCTGTGGATACATGGTTAGTCCTTCATAACCTTCCAGTGAGGTTGTACTTCCCATTATGCCAACTTGTACATCTCCCTTCATCCAAAACTCACCTTGGATGTAACCCTTGGTGTCCGAGTCGTTATCACCCTTAATGGAGTCTCTAAATCTAGAGTTGAATATGGAAAATCCTCTGCCCTTTTGTGAACCCGGAAGTGTTTGATTATTAATTGGCAGTGTTGAACCCCATGCCATCCATGGCTCGCCGTAAATTAAAATATTTGGATTTATCGCTCTTAATTCCTCTATTAATATGTCAACTGTCTCCCTATCCATTAGCGCCATTAAATCAAATCTAAATCCATCTATCTTATATTCTTTAACCCAATATTTAAGGGAGTCGATAATAAACTTTCTTCCTAAGGGTTTCTCTGAAGCAAATTCATTTCCACAACCTGATCCGTTGGAGAAGGTGCCATCTTGATTCATTCTATAATAATATGACGGTGCAAGCACATTGAAGTTTGAGTCCATAGTTCTAAAAGTATGATTATAAACCACATCCATTACCACGGATATTCCCTTTTCATGTGCCGCCATTACAAGCTCTTTAAATTCTTTTATCCTTGCAATTGGATCAGTTGAATCAACTGCGTAAGACCCTTCTGGAACATTATAAAGTTCTGGATCATAGCCCCAGTTATAGTTGTTAGGATTGTCAAAGGCTTCGTTGTTTTCATCCACTGTTAAATAGTCATAAATTGGCATCAAGTGAAGATGTGTTATGCCAAGCTCCTGTAAGTGGCTAAGTCCTGTTTTATATCCTTCGTAACTAGTGTCTACTTCAGCGATTCCCAAAAACTTTCCACAATGCTCTTTATTAACTCCCGATGACTCATGGTAGCTAAAGTCCTTAACATGGGTTTCGTAAATTATTGCATCGTCTTTGTCATTCACTGGCACTTCATGTTCCAAAAAGCCCTTTGGATTTGTCATTTCCAAGTCTATAACAACGGACCTCTTGCTATTTACTGAAGCAGATACAGAATAGGGATCCGTCACTTCATACTCTTCATCAACTAAATAATTATAGTACTTAAGATTTAAATCACCTTCTACCACACATTCCCAAAAACCAAATTCGTCCTTTTGCATTTCATATTTTTCCCTTTCCATGGTCTCTGGGTCGTTATATATAAGAAGGGATATATTCCTATTTGGAGAATAGGTCTTAAATGTAGTTTTTTCTTTGCTATACCTAAATCCTAAGTTTATATCTTTTATCTCTTCGTAATTCATATACACCTGCTAAAATTTTAGGAGACAGAAAATTCACCACAGCTTCTAATACTCTGTAACGATTTTTTTCTCCAATCATCTTTATTTCTATAATCTCTTTCTATTTCTTTCCATTTCTCATAGTATTTATCATAGTCCTCAAATACTTGAAAACTATCGTTGTATTTTAAAATCAAATTGTAAAGCTCTTCAAAGGAAACTTTAAGTTCAACAAAGTTAGAATTTCTTATTTTATTTATAAGATTTTCCAGGCGACCACTTCTAATTTTTTCCTCTATCTTAGAAAGGTCTTTGTATTCCACTTCCTCCTTCGAACTTCCAAATAGATATATGAAGTCACCATTAAGCTCTTCAAGTTCTAAATTTATTCCAGTTCTACTTCCCATTACAAGGGAGCCGTTTATCATATAATTTAAAACTTTTTTCGCCACAACTTCAAGTCCTGGAGTTGCAATTTGTTCAACCACATCACAGCCCTTTGAAAGATTTAGTATCTTATTCCTATTTAAATCTTCCACAAAGATAATTTTTAGCTTATCCTTTATGGACAGGTCGCTATTCACAATGTCCTTCAATATATTTATATATTTTATCACATGTTTTGATTGAAGATATTTTGGCGATGATAGCCCACCAATAAAGTAGGTCATGTCCGGCATATCTAAGCTAGAGTTTTCAATAAGTTCAAAATACTTTTCAGTTAGGTATAAACAGGTCAAAAACTGTCTTCTCTTCTCTTGAAAAGTCCCAAAGTTCATAATGTACATGGACTTTGGATTTAAAATTATTTTATATTCTTCAAAAATATCTATCTTTATGTCTAACTTGTTTTCATATTTTATCTTTTCAAATTCATTTTGCTGTTCACCTTTTAATTGGGCAGGAAGCTTTTTTAATGAAGAAGGATTTTTTGAAACATCTTCTTCCAATACATCACTTAAAAGTTTATACAGTTTTGGATTTGCCTGACAAAGCCAAGGTGAAATATTTAGTAGATTTTTTTCTACTTCATACTCCTTTGAAATTCCTCCATTGTTTAAACTGTACTCTCTGCTAAAGCTTTCACTTTGCATCTTGGACATGGGAACTATTTTTTTCACTGTGTTAAATAGTATTTTATAAAAATTATAGTACTCTGCTTCATGTTCAAAGCCACGATAAATATAGTCAAGATATTCTAAGATGTCTGGACAAACTTCTTTTATCAAGCTCCTAGACCAAATCTTTTTATTCGTCTCAATGGACTCAAAGGTTCTAAATTCAAAATTTTCTTCTATGATTTTTAGTGCTTCCTCTTTGGAAACTCCAAAGTTTTTTGTGTACTCTTTAATGAAGATTGGAATTGTTATTATGGTATGACTTCCATTTAAAAGCACTTTAAAATTACTTTTAAATTCATTTTCATCAAAATTCTTAAAGTCATTTATAATATCCCTAACTCCAGAACTGGCTAAAAAGTATTCCTGTCCAAGTCTTATCTTCTTGCCCAGTGGATTAACATCTTCCATGTATAAAAATCTTGAAAGAGAATTTGTAAAGAGATAATTTTCAATATCCCTAAGGCCCTCTCCCTCAATTATTTTCATGGGGTATGTTAGCCTCTCCACATTGGATTCAAATAGCCTAAGGGTGTTTGTGTTCTCCAAGTCACCTGTCAAAATAGGTATATCATAGGCAGTGGATTTAATGTCCTTGTCATATATCTTTATGTCTTCGCTATTTCTTTTTAATTCCCATGGAAAGTATTCCAAGGTCCAGTTGTTTACCATTTCAACTTGGTTATGATTTACTATTTCCTGTTTGAACCTTCCACTTTCATATCTTAATCCATAGGCCTTGACTTTGCTTTTAGAGTTTTCTTCAAGCATAAAGTATGAAAGGTCACCTAGCTCTCCTTCACCAAGAACTGGAAACACTTCACAATTTAATATTTCATCTAAGTCGTATCCTAATATCTGAAGTGCTTGTCGTGCCACTTCATTAAGGCCAAGATGATTTAAGTTCTTTTTTAAAAAGTTGCTGGTATTATATTCAAAGGAGAAGATATAAATCTGCTTTCTTGAAAAAGGCTTATCCTTAGAACGCCTCCAAGAATAAGCCATCATATCTCTAATTGATTTTACCAATGCGTTGTACACATCTTTTTTATTTACTTCGTAGTCCGCCAAGGCATTTCTTATATAAAGTTCTTCTTCAATCTTTTGTGCTAACTCTTGCTTATCAATTTTAATCATATATTCCCGAAGTCCTCTTATATAATTTTAAATATTCATTGGCAGAGCTTTCCCAGTCATTCTTTTGAAGCATGGCAGATTTTTGAAGTTTATGAAAAGCTTCCTTGTCATAGTAGGTTGCAATGGCATTTTTAATTGTGAACAGCAGTTCATGGGCATTTATATTCGCAAATGAAAAACCTGTTCCCTCTCCAGTAAATTTATTATATGGAATGACAGTGTCTTTAAGCCCGCCGGTCTCCCTAACGATTGGAAGGTTTCCATATCTCATTGCCATAAGCTGCGATATTCCACATGGTTCTGCCCGTGAAGGCATAAGTAGGAAGTCGCCCCCTGCATATAGAAGATGAGACTCGTCATTTGAATAATAAATTCTTGCGGCAAACTTGTCTGGATATTTATTTTGGAAGTATTTAAGTGACTCTTCGTAGTTGTAACTTCCAGTTCCAAGAACCACCACCTGTATGTCTTCAAAGTAAAGTAGTTCATCCATAATGAAAAGCAAAATGTCTAAGCCCTTCATATCCACAAGTCTAGACACCATAACAAACATAGGTATGTTCGGATTTTGTGGTAAGTTATACATCTTTTGAACTTCAAGTTTATTTAATGGCTTTTCATCGATGCTATCTATGTCATAATTTTTCAGAAGATTTTTATCCGTTAATGGATTCCATGTGTTATAGTCCAGTCCATTTACAATCCCATATAGCTTGTAGGAATATTTTCTTATTATGCCGTCCAGTCCCTCTCCAAAGTAAGCATGTTGTATTTCATTGGAGTAGGTATTTGAAACCGTTGTAAGGATGTCTGAAAAAACTATTCCACCCTTCATAAAGTTTACACAGTCGTAGTACTTTAGGGCTTCGTCATTGAAGTACTCTGGAGATAGTCCTGCAAAGCCAAGTATGTTTGAATTGAAAACCCCTTGGTATTTTAGATTGTGAATTGTAAACATGGTCTTAATGGATTTATAATAGTCGTCTCCCCTGGCAAAGTCCTTTACATAAACATTCACCATGGCAGTATGCCAGTCATTGGTGTGAATGACATCTGGTTTAAAGTTTATTACCTTTGGAAGTATGGTTACAGCCTTTGAGAAGAATAAAAATCTCTCTCCGTCATCAAGTTCTCCATAAACATTTTGCCTTTTAAAATAAAATTCATTGTCTAAAAAGTAAAATGTTACACCATCATGCACAAGCTTCATTATGCCCACATAGTCATGTCGCATTCCAATGTCCACATAATAATAGCCCACATATTCCATTTTTTCTCTATATTCATTTGGTATTTGACCATATAGAGGAAGCACCACACGAATGTCCTCTCCCATGGCTTTAAGCTCTAAAGGCAGTGAGCCTGCAACATCAGCAAGCCCTCCAGTCTTAATAAATGGATAACTTTCAGAGCTACAATAAAGTATATTCATCTTATTTCTCCACAACTAAATATTTCTCAACTACATAAGGTGCAGTTCTAGATCCGGCAATAGACACTTCACTTTTAATATTTGCACCTTTGTCTGTAATGGTGTTTACCACCACCGCATCCTTTTCGATAACTGTGTTTTGGAAAAGGATGGAGTTTTTTATAACTGCTCCCGATTTTATTTCCACACCCCTAAATATAATGGAGTTTTCAACATAACCGTCAATTTTACAACCATTTGCAATTAGTGAGTTATTTATCTTTGCATTTTCTCCATAGGATGTTGATGGTTCGTCCTTTGACTTTGTAAGCACGACTCCATTGTCATAGAAGAGTCTATTATAAAAATCTTGATTTAAAAGTTTCATATTTACATCGTAAAATGATTTTAAGTCTCTAATTAATTCCACACTTGAATCCTGTTTGTAAATTCCTATTTTAAGTTCATCCATATTATTTGAAATGGCTTCAAGAAGTGTTTTTGCGTCAGAATTTTCCACTGCCTTTTTAACAAGATTTATAAAGACTTCTTTTTTTACAAAGCCCTCTCGAATAAGCATTGGAAAAGACTCTTCAGTACCAAGATTGGTTCCTATCTTTATTAGATTTTCATCTTCACTAAAGATAAGTTTCTTCTCGCCGATGTACTTTCCTAAACTGTCCTCTTGTTCCACATAGAATAAAAGCACATCCAGGTCCTCTTTAACCATTCTGTCGTAGGCCTTTGTTAAATCTTCCTTGTCAATGGCCATAGGGTCAACAAGGTAAAGATACTTTTCCTTTGAATCCTCATAGTACTTTAGCGTTTCAAAAAACATTCCCATTTCAGTGTTTTCATTTGCAACGGAACTCTTTATCTCTGGAAATATTATTAAACCATTTCTTCTTCTATTAAGCTCCCAAGACTTTCCATTGCCAATATGGTCTAAAGTCGATCTCAAGTTTCTACCACCATATAGAAGTACATTGGACAAGTCGTTGTTCGCAAGGTTGGAAAGGGTAAAGTCGATCAATCTATATCTGCCTGCAAATGGAAGCATATACGCAGGTCTTGTCTTGCAAAGAGAACTAAATTTGTCTGTGGATTTTCCTCCAATTATTATACCAATACAGTCTTGCATATGCCCCTCCTATTCTTCAGCAATTCCATCGCCAGACACTAGATACACCTTGCCATCTTCAGGGCTACCAATTACCTTCCCCTCTTCAATAATCAAGTCTCCTGTAATAACAGAGTTATATACCTTTGCGTCCTTCTTTATTTTTACGTTTGATAATACCACACAGTTTTCAACTTCAGCTCCCTCTTCCACAGTCACCTTTGAAAACAGAACTGAGTTTGAAACCTTTCCTGAAATCACACAGGCTTCGTTAACAAGGGACTTCTTCACCTTGCCAGTAGATGAAACATAATGTGGTGGAAGGTCCTTTGACTTTGTAAAGATTCTAAAGCTATTGTCGTATAGATTCAATTTTTCGTCATCTTCAAGTAGGTCTAGGTTTGCTTCCCAATAGGACCTTACTGTTCCAACGTCCTTCCAATATCCATCAAATTTATATGCATAAACCGGTTTGCCGTCGCTTATAATGCTTGGAATAATATTTTTCCCAAAGTCATGGGATGTGTTTGGATCTTTATTGTCCTTTTCCAAATAGTGTTTTAAGATTGGCCAATCAAACATGTATATTCCCATGGATGCCAAATTACTCTTTGGATGTTCTGGCTTTTCTTCGAACTCTACGATTCGTCCTTCGTCATCCGTATTTAAAATTCCAAAGCGTGGAGCCTCTTCCCAAGGCACTTCACGAACTGCAACTGTAAGTGCAGCACCATTTTCTCTGTGGCATTTTAAAAGTTCATTGTAATCCATTTTATAAATGTGATCTGCAGAAAGTATTAATACATATTCTGGAGATAGATGTTCCAAATAATTTATATTTTCATAAATAGCATTGGCAGTTCCCTCGTACCACTTACCACCTTCTTCTGTGTAGAAGGGTTGAAGTATTCTAAGTCCACCATTATTTCTGTCTAAGTCCCATGGAGCACCATTTCCCAAGTGTGCGTTTAGTGAAAAGGGCTTGTACTGAGTTAATACACCTATATCTCTTATGTCCGAATTGGTTGCGTTGCTCAAAGCAAAGTCAATAATCCTATATTTTCCTCCAAAAGGTACGGCAGGCTTGGCAATGTTTTTTGTTAAGTCTTTAAGTCTTGAGCCTTGTCCCCCTGCCAGGAGCATGGCCACAACTCTTTTCTTCGCCCTCATATCTCCCTCCTATTTTTTCTTTATAAACACCGCAGATAACGGTTCTAAGTCTATTCTAAAAGAGTTTTCTCTTCCTTGAAAACCTTCCTTATTCGTCTTTATACTCTTGTTTCTACTTAAATGACCACCATATTTTTCCATGGCACTGTTAAAGATGACTTTGTAACTTCCCTCTTCATTTACTCCAATTGGATAGTTTTCTCTTTTAACTCCTGTGAAGTTAAATGCGCAGATTATTTTCTCTCCGTCCTTTGCAATTCTTTCAAAAATGAATATGGATTCATCTCTATTATTAACTTCAATCCACTCAAAGCCATCATAGGAGTCGTCCACTTCCCAAAGGGCCTTTTCTTTTCTGTACACTTCATTTAGTTCTTTAAAAAACTTTTGATATTTTCTGTGGGAATCATAGTCTAAAACGGACCATGTTAAGCTAGACCACTCATTCCATTCGTCAAATTGGGCAATTTCATTTCCCATGAAGTTTAATTTCTTGCCAGGATGTCCAAACATAAACATCATAAGTAGTTTAAGTGCAGAAAATTTATCATCGTAATTTCCAGGCATCTTGTTTATCATTGAACCCTTCATATGAACAACTTCATCGTGGCTAAATGGAAGTATAAAATTTTCGTTAAAGGCATACACCAAACTAAATGTAATTAGGTCGTGGTGGTCCTTTCTAAATAGCGGATCCATTTTTGCATATTTTAATGTGTCATTCATCCAGCCCATGTTCCACTTGAATTCAAATCCAAGTCCACCGTCGGAAACGCTCTTTGTTACATTAGGCCATGGTGACGAGTCCTCTGCAACCATGATTACTTCTGGATAAAACTTTCTAATGGTTTCATTTAATTCCTTTAAGAAGTTTACTCCATTCCAGTCCACATTATTGCTATTTGGATTTCCCACCTCATGGTCTATTCTATAGTGAATGATGTATGCCACCGCGTCCACTCTTATTCCGTCAATGTGGTAGTAGTTCATCCAATAGAGCGCAGAAGAGATTAAAAAGTTTTTAACTTCGTTTCTACCTAAGTCGAAGTTCACAGTGCCCCAGTGTTCATTTTGTGAAAGGGAACCATGTTCCGATTCATAGGTTGGTGTTCCGTCAAACTCTCTTAGTGCAAAGTCGTCGGGACAGAAATGTCCTGGAACCCAGTCCAGTATAACGCCGATATTTTTTTGATGAAATTTGTCCACCATGTACATGAAGTCATGTGGCGTTCCAAATCGTGATGTTGGTGCGAAGTATCCAGAAATTTGGTATCCCCATGAGCCGTCATATGGATGTTCCATTACGGGCATAAGCTCCACATGGGTAAAGCCCATTTCCTTTACATAGTCCACTAGTTCATCTGCCATTTCACTATATGAGTAGAAGTCGCCATTGTCCTTTTTCTTCCAGGAACCAAGGTTCAGTTCATATATGGATATGGGTGAGTCGGTACCGTTTTTATCTTTTCTCTTAGTCATCCATCTCTTGTCATTCCATTTATAGCCATCAAGGTCATAGACCTTTGATGCAGTGTTAGGTCTGTTTTCTGCGTGGAATGCAAATGGATCTGATTTTAATTTCACTTGGTCATTTGGGCCGACTATTCTATACTTGTAGCTGTCATAAATATTTATTCCCTCCACAGTAATGGTCCAAAGTCCCGTTTGACCAATCCTCTCTAATGGAAGATTGAGTTCGTCCCAGTAGTTAAAGTCTCCACATAGGTTAACGAACTTCGCCCTAGGAGCCCAAACAACAAATCGAACATATTCTTTTCCATCTATACTTACTTTGTGGGAGCCTAAGAAATCATAGGCCTTGTAATTTTTACCTTCATTATAAAGGTATGCGTCTTTTTCTAAATTGTCCTGATAAAAAAATTTCATATGAATCACCTATTTAATACACTTTATACTATTATACCCTTAATTCACGAATTAAAGTATTAAATCCATAATAACAAAGTTAAAAATTTTTAAAAAAGGAGCTTAAGTATCTCAAGCCCCTTTAATTTATTTTTCTAATTTTTCCTGTTCCTTTTCTTCTGAAAAATCATTGTATATATTCATGATTTCATTTTTAATATTGTATATTTTTCTTCTCACATCGGAATAATCATCTCCAGACATATTCTTTAACTCTTTTAAAAAGTCCTTGCTCTTAATATTGTCCAAGTTTTTAATTAAGTCATCCACTTCTGATTCAATTTCAAAGGAGTTCTTAACATTTTCATATGCGGTGTTGATGCTCTCCTTGCCCGGTTCAAGAATAAACTCTTCGTTTAGTCTTGGTATTGTACAGTCAAGGCCAAGGCCCTCTTCCAATGTTTTTTTAAATTCCTTTTGAGCTTCTTCTTCACCGTGCACTATAAACACTTTTGGTTTGCCTTGAAAGTTTTTCATCCACTCATATAACATATTTTTATCTGCGTGGCCGGAGAAACCATCTAAGTCATACACTTCTGCATTTACTTTTATATCTTCTCCCAGTATCTTTACATCCTTAACCCCATCAAGAATTATTCTTCCTAGGGAGCCTTCTGATTGATACCCTACGAAGACAACTGCATTTTTTTCGTCCCATAGATTATGTTTCAAGTGATGTCTTACCCTTCCTGCCGTTGCCATACCAGAGGATGAAATTATAACCCTTGGAAACTTTACTTTATTTAGCGTAATAGACTCTTCCACATTTGAAACATATTTTAAATTTTCAAACTCAAAAATATTGTCTCCACTCTTAATCAAATCCCTTGCCATGTCGTCAAAGAAGTAGGAATTTTTCATAAAGGCCTCCGTTGCACGAACTGCCAGTGGAGAGTCGATATAGATTGGAACTCTGTTATGATATTCTATATTTTCAGCGCTGTCGTAGTGGCTGTTTAAGTCATAAATAATCTCTTGGGTTCTACCCACTGCAAAGGAAGGTATGATTACTGTGCCTCCCCTATTTGTAACTTTGTCAATAATTTCAATTAATTTTTGAACTGAGTATTCATATTTGGGATGCTCTCTGTTTCCATAGGTGGACTCTACAATTACATAGTCCGCAGAGTTAATGAATTCCGGATCTTTAAGTATTGGTTTGTTTGGCATACCCAGGTCGCCGGAAAATGCAATCTTAGTTGTTTTTTCATCTTCCTTTATCCATACTTCAAGACAAGCAGAACCGAGAATGTGCCCTGCATCTCTAAACCTTACGGATACATTGTCATTTATTTTCATTATGTCGTCATAGTAACAACCTTGAAAATATCTCATAACATTTTGTGCATCTTCTATGCTATAAAGAGGTTCAACCATGGACTTGCCCGCTCTTTTTCTCTTTCTGTTTTCCCACTCCACATCTGACTCTTGAATCTTTGCACTGTCTTGTAACATGATTTCACAAAGGTCTACAGTTGGTTTTGTTGCATAGATTGGATTTTTATATCCTCTCTTATATAAAAGTGGCAATCTACCACTGTGGTCAATGTGGGCGTGGCTTAGTATTACAAAATCTATTTCATTTGGATTAAATTTAAAATCTTCCTTGTTTAACTCTTCAAGTTCTTTTCTTCCTTGGAACATTCCACAGTCAATTAAAAATTTTTCATTTTTTGTCTCGATTAAATAGTTTGATCCCGTAACTTCTCTTGCTGCACCTAAGAAACTTATTTTCATAATGCACCTCCTTTTATGTTTATACCCAAAAAAGACCCTGGCCTTAACCAAGGTCTTTTAATTATAAACTGTCCTCAAATTGACTATTGTATAAATTGTAATAGAATCCTTTTTTAGCCATTAGCTCTTCGTGGTTTCCACTTTCAATAATGTCACCTTTGTCAATCACGAGGATTATATCTGAATTTATTATTGTAGAAATTCTATGGGCGATAACAAATGAAGTTCGTCCCTTCATTAGCTTGTCCATGGCCCTTTGAATTACAATTTCAGTTCTAGTGTCCACATTGCTTGTGGCTTCATCAAGTATAAGCATTGGCGCATCCTTTGCCATAGCCCTTGCTATTGTTATAAGCTGCCTTTGCCCTTGAGATATGGATACATTCGAATTTAATACTGTGTCATATCCATCTGATAGAGCTTCTATAAAGTGATGTAGTCCGATGCTCTTTGCAATATTCACTACTTCTTCCTTTGAACTGCCAGAGTTGTAAGCGATGTTTTCATACACTGTGCCTTCAAATATCCAAGTGTCTTGAAGTACCATGCAAAAAAGTTCTGCAATATTTTCTCTAGTGATGTCCACTGTGTCCACGCCGTCAATTAAAACTCTTCCTCCATCAATTTTGTAAAACTTCATGAGTAGATTTACCAGGGTGGTCTTTCCTGCTCCAGTTGGTCCAACTATGGCAACCTTTTGTCCACCCTTCACGTCGACGGAAAAATCTTTTATGATTATTTTTTCTGGAACATATCCAAAGGATACATGTTCAAATACTACATCGCCCCTAACTTCATCTGGATTTAAATAAAAATCCCGATAGCTTTCGTCTTCTAGTTCTCTTTCTTCTAAGAATTCATACACCCTCTCGCCTGCAGCAGCCGCACTTTGCATGGTGGTGGCAATCTCTGCAATATTTGTGAGAGGATTTGTGAACATTCTAATATACATCATAAATGAGACTATTATTCCAAATGTAATTTTTCCATTCATTACTAGGTATGCACCGATTATGGCGATGGCAACATAACCAAAGTTTCCGATGAAGTTCATCACTGGATACATAAATCTTGACAAGAACTCCGCCTTCCAAACTGAATCGTAAAGCCTTTCGTTTATCTCATTAAATTCTTCAGTGACTTCCTTCTTTGCATTGTAGGTCTTTACGATGGTATGTGCTTCAAAAACTTCTGCAATGTATCCATTTAATTCTCCAAGGGTCTGTTGCTTTTCAAAGAAATATTTTTGAGAAAGCCCCATAATTACAAACATCAATACAAATCCTATTAGAGTTGACCCAACTGACGCCGCCGTCAACAATAAATTGGTAGCAAGCATCATATAAAGTGAACCTACCAGTGATGTTATTGAGCCAATAAACGAACTCATGCCCATGTATAGACTTTGGGATATCATGTCCACGTCATTTGTAACCCTACTTAGTATGTCTCCAGTGCTATTGTTGTCAAAGTATTGAAGTGGGATTTTATTAATCTTTATGGCAATCTTGTTTCTGAGTTTTCTCGATACCTTTTGCACCACGGTAACTATTATAAATTCCTGGGAATATAGCATGATGGCACCAAGTACCATTAGTGTTACTGCAACCATGGCAATGCTTTTTATATTTTGAAAATTAATACTTCCATCAATTCCCTTTTTAACTTCATTCGCCATGTCCCCAAGTTTTTTTGGCGTCATTAAGAAAAATATATTTGCCATAAAGGCAAGTACTAGCGCGATAATTGTTGGAAATTTATAGTCTTTGAACTCACCTAAAAGCTTCTTCCACGCTTTTAAAAAGTTTTTAGGTCTGTTCTTCTTTTTATTTCCCATTACTATCACCTACTTCCTCTTTTATGGAAAGTTGTGTACTTGCAATCTCTTGATAAAGTTCACATGACTTCATAAGTTCTTCGTGCTTTCCAAATCCCTTTATTTTACCTTCTTCAAGCACCATTATCTTATCCGCATTCATAATGGAACTAATTCTTTGACTAACTATAATCTTGGTGCTGTCCTTTGAATATTTTTGTAATGAATATCTTAGTGCCTTGTCGGTTTTTAAATCAAGGGCGGAAAATGAATCGTCAAATATCATTATTGGAGCGTCCTTTACAAGACCTCTTGCAATGGATAGTCTTTGCTTTTGTCCCCCAGAGAAGTTGCTTCCCCTTTGTGAAACCTTGTGGCTCAAACCTTCGGGACTTTTGTCTATAAAGTCTAAGCTTTGCGAAACTTCCAAAGCCTTTAACATCTCTTCTGTTGAACTATCCCCATCTCCAAAACTCAAATTAGAATTTACCGTTCCAGAAAGAAGAAGTGCCTTTTGTGGAACATAGGAGATATTTTCATAGAGGCTACTAAGTTTATAGTCCCTGGTGTCTATGCCATTTACCTTTATAACTCCACGGCTTGGGTCATATAGTCTAAGGAGTAGTGAGGCTATGGTAGTCTTTCCCGACCCGGTTGGCCCAATAATTCCCATGGTCTCTCCTGGGTTTAATTTAAAGGAAATATTTTCAAGCACATTCTCCCTGCTGTCGTAGTATGAAAAAGATACATCTTCAAACTCAACCATGCCAATGTCTGTTTTAGGATTTTCCATATCCCCTTCTTCAATGGAACTCTCCTTATCCAACAGCTCCTTAACTCTGTTTACAGAAACCATAACCCTTGGTAGCATAACAAAGATAAATGAAAGCATCATAAATGAAACTATAACTTGAACTGCATAGGAACTAAACACAACCATGTCACTAAACACTCCAAGCTTTTCATGCTGTGCAGTCTTAACCAATATATACGCCCCAGTCCAGTAGATTGTTAAACTCAAAATACTTACCATGGACCTCATAACTGGATTTAAAACTGCCATTGCCCTGCCAGTATACATTTGGTTTTCCATTAGCTCATTATTTGCTTTAAAGAATTTTTCTTCTTGAAACCTTTGTCCATTAAAGGCTCTAACTTCTCTAATACCTTCAAGGCCCTCTCTAGTGACTCTATTTATTCCGTCAATTAACTTTTGTACCTTTTTAAACTTGGGTATGGATAGTTTTGAAATAACAATTACAATGCACACTATAATAACAACGGATAAAAAAGTTATTCCTGTCCAAAGTCCATTTCGGCCCATTATCTTCCATATGGCCATGGCAGCCATAACAGGCGCTCGAACTGCCAGTTGTGTTCCCATTATAAGAAGGGTTTGCACTTGTATAATGTCGTTTGTAGATCTTGTTATTAAACTATCTGTGGAGAAGTAATTCACTTCTCTTTCTGAAAGGCTGTTGACCTTTTCAAAAACAGCTGCCCTTAATTTCTTTGAAAATCCAGCGCCAACTCTTGACACCAAGAAGCCACAGATAAAGGCAAGGATTAAAACAATAAATGCCGAAAGGAGCATCTTCTTACCGCTTTCAATAATGTTGCTAAACCCTCCCTGATTTTGTAATGTCTCTGTAATGTCCTCCATGTAGTCTGGGATTTTAAGTTCTAAAAACACCCTCACAAATATTAGGAGGATGTTAATACTAATAAAAGTCCAGTCCTTAGGACTTAAATATTTTAATAATTTTTTCAAATAACCACCTTTTTCTAAATAATAAAATTAACTTATTATTTTATACCCAATTTAAACAAGTCTTTCGGGACAGGAATATATATGATACCTCTCTCCCCTGGTGAAACCACATATGGTGATGTTGTACTTCCTTGCCATGTCCACACCAAGGCTTGTGGGTGCAGACTTTGAAATGAAGATTGGTATTGCCATCATTGACAGTTTGTTGATTATCTCAAAGGGAATCCTGCCGGAAAAAACAATAATCTTATTGCTAATATCTATTTCATTTAAAATACAGTATCCCATTAGCTTATCCACTGTGTTATGTCTTCCTATGTCCTCCATAAATGCAATTAACTCTTCCCCATCACAAAGCCCAGCGTTATGAACTCCACCGGTTCTTGAAAATAGATTTGCCCTGTCCTGAAGTTTTTTCATAAGCTCTGTCACCTTTGTCTTTGACAGTGTCAACTGTGAATTTACAAACTTGTAGTCTCTGTTTTTATTTTTTATTTCCACATTAAGTTCGACTTTAATAATTTCTTCCCCAATGTCGATTGACTTTATGTCCTCCTTATTGTCGATTAAATTTCTCATCCACATATTGCCAACTAAAAGTTCCAGCACATTGAAAGGAGAGCAGGTTAAGTTATAAAAGATTTTTTCATTTACAATGACTTCATATCTCTTTTCCTCCACCACATCTTCAACGCTTTCAAACACATTTCCATCTTCATAGGTTAACACATCGTAATTTAAAGTTCTGTCCTTCATAGTGTCTCCTTCGCCATCTTCAAAAATTCACTTTGGGCCTTGGTTATATACTTATTTTTCAAATAGTAAAAGCAGATGTCTCTGTCATTTTCGTAATTTTCCAGCTTGTAGTAACAAAGAGCGTCATTGTCCCCTACATTTCTAATTAAATAGTCTGAGATAAATGAAATTCCCAGGCCATATGCAGTAAGGTTGTAGGATGTTATCTGTTGTTCAACTTCCAGCAGCACCTTTGGCGTTATATTTTCGTTTACAAACTTCTTGTGAGCTCTGGTTCTAGTGTCGTTACCTTCTTTAAGTAATATAAAATTTTCATCGTTAAACTCTGACAGTTTGACGAATGGAACTTCATCTTCTTTAAACTTTCCAGACTCTATCTCTTCAAAGCTTAGTGCATAATCCTTTAATTTTTCATTTGATGAAAAACTTCTAGGCACCGTTAATATCATAGTGTCCTTCGTTTGAAACTGTCTAGAATAGTCCTCTTCATCATAGGAGTAGTTGTCTATGGCAATGTCGATTATGCCCTCGTTTAAGTATTTTATTAGTGACGAGGTCTTTGCCTCCACTATATCCACATTTATATGTGGGTACTTCTCAATAAACTTAGACACAATTGCCGGTAGCATATAGGAAGTGTATTGTTGCGTACCGCCAACGGACACATTTCCCGCCTTTAAATCATCCACATCATTTACATATTGAATAAAATGCCTTTCCAGTTTCAAAATCTTTTCAATAGTCTTAATGTATTTTTCTCCAATGTCCGTTACTCCAATGGGCTTTGTGGACCTGTCAAAAATTTCGTATCCAATTTCTTCCTCCACCCTTTTTATAGTTCCACTTAGGGATGGCTGGGAAATAAAAAGATTTTTCGCCGCTTTTGAAAAGCTTCTTTCCTTATACACTTCATAAACATATTCATTTGCATTAAACATTATAAGTACCTACCTATACTTCCATATTGTTATTTGTATTTTATTCTATACTAATCTAATCATATAATATAATCAAGAGGATAGAAATGATAATCTTTGAAAGGAGCAAACAATGAAAGATTTTAGAGTTGAATCAGATTCCATAGGAGAACTTCAAATACCTAAAGATGCCTATTATGGAGTGCAAACTTTAAGGGCAAAAAATAATTTTCATATAACAAACTCAAGGATGCATCCACTTTTAGTCGAATCTTTGGCAGATGTTAAAAAGGCCTGTGCCATTACAAATATAAAGACAAAGGCTTTAGACGAGAAGATTGGTAACGCCATCATCGAAGCTTGTAACGACATTATCGAAGGCAAGTACAGAGACGAATTTATTGTAGATCCTATTCAAGGTGGTGCCGGAACTTCTGCAAACATGAATGCAAATGAAGTTATTGCAAATATTGCACTGGAAAAACTTGACAGCATCAAGGGAAATTATAATCTTGTTCACCCTAATGACCATGTGAACTTAAGTCAATCTACAAATGACGTATTCCCTACTTCTGGAAAGATAACTACAATCAAGCTCCTTTATAAATTGCTAGCTGAACTTGAAGAGCTTTATAAAGACTTAATGGTTAAGGCCATCGAATTTAAAGATATAATTAAGATGGGTAGAACCCAACTTGAAGACGCAGTGCCAACAACACTGGGCAAGGAGTTTCAAGCCTACGCCGCTGCCATAAAGAGGGACATTAGAAGAACAAAAATGTCCATAGAAGAGCTAGAATATGTAAACATGGGAGCTACTGCAATAGGTACTGGCATAAATGCATCTAAAGACTTCTTAGACAATATTGTAAATGAACTTGATAGAGTTTGTGATTTGAATTTAAAACCATGTGAAGACCTTGTTGATGGAACTCAAAACCTGGACTGCTATGGCTTTGTGTCAGGCAACTTAAAAACATTGGCAATAAGTTTATCTAAGATGTCAAACGACTTAAGACTTATGAACTCTGGACCAAGGGCAGGACTTAGCGAAGTGTTTCTACCTGCAAAGCAAAATGGATCTTCCATAATGCCAGGCAAGGTAAATCCAGTTATCCCTGAAGTTGTAAATCAAATTTCCTTCAATGTAATTGGAAATGACACCACTATTGCAATGGCCTGCGAAGGTGGACAGCTGGAACTAAATGCTTTTGAACCAATCATCTTCTACAATCTATTTGAATCAATTCAAACACTAACAAATGGAATAAATACCTTTAGAATAAATGCCATAAAGGATTTAAAGGCAAATGAAGAAAATTGTAAAAGGCATGTGCACAATTCCATTGGACTTATCACTGCGGCAAATCCATATATTGGATATGAAAAGTCTGCAAAGATTGCCAAGGAAGCACTTAAGACAAATAAGACAGTAAAATCACTTCTTCTTGAACAAAAGATTTTTGATGAAGAAAAGATTGACGACATACTAGACCCTAAGCATATGCTTGAGCCTAAATAAAAAAATCGGGATGCTATTAATTAGCATCCCTTATTTTAAATTAAAAAGGCTCCTGTTTTATCAATTTCAAGGGGCATAACAGTATATGAATTTGATAGGCACTTCAAATTCTTTCTAATTTCACTTTCAGTTGTTTCATCATCTGAATTTAAAATCAACATTATGGTTGAACCAGCGCCACTTAGGTAGTGACCAATGGCATTGGACTCTTTAATTATTTTTTCAATCTTCTCTATTTCAGGAATAAGTTTATATCTATATGGCTCATGAATTTTATCTTCCAAAGATACTTTTAAATTTTCTTCGTTACCAGACATTAAAGATAAAATTAACATGGAAACCCTTGAGATATTAAACACTGCGTCTTCCTTACTATATTCTTTTGGAAGGGCCTGTCTTGCATCCCTGGTTGAAAGTTCAAAGTCTGGAATAATGGCTAAAAATTTAAACTTATTTGAAATTTCAAATTTTTCCATAAAGACATCATCTTTTAATATAGATACATTTGCTCCACCGTAAATTGCCGGCGATACATTGTCCGGGTGGCCTTCAATTTTTGTTGCAATTTTTAAAATATCCTTTTTATCAAAATCTCTCTTCATTACGGAAAATGCCGCCATTATACCCATAACTATGCATGCGGCAGAGGAACCAAGTCCCCGGGACAGTGGAATATTTGTACAAAGGTCAATTTCTATTGGAATAGCTTCTTCGTTATAAAAATCAAAGGCATGTTTGTAGGAACTGTAGATTAAATTCTCTTTTACATTTTTTTCAAACGTTTCTACCTTTTCTGTTATTTTAAATTCGCAGGTGTTTGCTAAGTCCACCGCAAGGCCCAGTGCATCAAATCCAGGTCCCAGGTTTGCCGACGTTGCTGGAACGGAAATTCTTTTTCCTCTGTTGGCAAATTCCATAACTTCTCTTTCAATTTCCTCTTTGGAAATTTTTGTATTGTGAATTATCTTTTTATCCCTTAGCTTTTTAATTTCCTTTGGAATTTTAACTCCCGTTACTCTATTAAGCAAATTTATATTTTCAAATTCGTCCTTTGAAACTTCTTCTCCGAGGGCTTCAAGAACGGAAGATGAAAACTTATAAGGACTTGCAGTTGATAAAATCACTGTGTTTTTAAGGCCGAGCTTGTCTACAATATTTTTTGCTACCCCTGTGTGAGGGTCCATTAAATAGCCTTCTTCTTTATAAACTTTTGCAATTGTCTTTTTTGTATCTTCTTCAGTTGTGTATCCAAATAAAAATTCATGGAAGTTTCCATTAAATTCAAAAATACCTCCATTTTTTAAATCTTCCATCTTCTCCCTCACCACTTTGTCGGAAGACTTGTGGTAAAGAAGTCTTTCTAGGTTTGATGAAACCAAAATATCCATGGACGGAGAAATTGTCTTTACAAGTTTTCTATTTGCATCATAGGTTCCAGTTTTAAAAAAGTCTGTCAAAACATTGTTTTCGTTTGATGCTATTATTAGTTTATCTACTGGAAGTCCCATTTCCTTTGCGTAATACCCTGCCAAGATGTCGCCAAAGTTTCCAGTTGGTACGCAGAAGGAAATTTTTTCTCCAGCAGATATTTTTTTATTATTCACCAAGTCGGCATAGGAATAAAAATAATAAACTATTTGTGGGATTAGCCTTCCAATGTTAATGGAGTTTGCAGATGAGAGATTTATGTTTTGTCTCTTTAACTTCTTTTTCACTTCTTCATCATTAAAAATTTTCTTAACAGCTCTTTGTGCATCGTCAAAGTTTCCATCAATGGAAATAACCTTTGAATTTAATGATGAAGTTGTGTCCATCTGCGCCTTTTGAATGGAGCTTACACCTTCCGTTGGATATAGCACCAAGATGTCGATGTCTTCAGTATTGTAAAAACCTTCAAGGGCGGCCTTGCCAGTGTCGCCAGAAGTGGCCGTTAAAATTAAAGTCTTTTCATTGATTCCAAGGGATTTTTTTGCATATGACAATAGGTTTGGCAACAAACATAGTGCAAAGTCCTTAAAGGCAGAGGTCCTGCCATGATAAAGTTCAAGATAAAAATCTTTTTCATAGGAAACTTTTGCAATTCCATCTTCAAAACTTTCGTATGATTTCTCTATAATCTCCAGTAGGTCATCGCTATCAAAGTCCGTTAGATAAAGGGACAAAATTTTATGGCCTAATTCCGTATAGGATAGATCCAGGTGATCCATTATATTAAATTCCGGGAAGCTTTCCGGCACATATAGACCTCCATCTTCTGCAATTCCATTTATAATGGCCTCCCTACTAGAAATTTTTAAATTGGAATTTCTTGTTGATAAAAATTTCATATTGTTCCCTCTATTTCTGCAATAAACATTTCTTCACAAAGCAATTTTTTTAATTCATCAAGGGAAATTTCCCTTGTTATAATATGGTGGTTCTGTTCTAATACTTTTTCTTCTTCAATTAGCTCCTTTAATCCAGGATTAACTTTTGAAGTTCTCACATAGTACTTGCTCTTTAAATTGTTTTCCACTTCATATGAATTTGACGCATCATAAAAAGTACTTATTTCTCTACGGGAAAGAATTCTTAAAAGGTCTCGCATAATTGCATCTGCCGTTTCAAGTTTCCCTGCTCCAGGACCTTTTAGTTCATAACAAGTAAAGTTTTCTCCCCATACCTTTACTGCGTTGGTGCCTTCAAAGGTCTTAGCAAAGAAATTGTCCTTTAAAAAAGTTGGAATAACTGAAATATTTATTTTTCCTTCGGACAATTTCGACTTTGCAATAAGTCTAATGGAATAACCAAGCTCTTTCGCATAGTCAAAGTCGGATTTTTTTATATTTGAAATTCCAAAATTGAAAATGTCCCCTTCATCAATCTTTGCATTATATATAAGGGAAGATAAAATTCTAATCTTTCTCATGGCGTCAAATCCACCAACATCCGCAGTTGGATCCGACTCTGCATAGCCAAGATCTTGAGCCTCTTTCAGTACATCTTTATATGACGAGCCTTCCACTTCCATCTTGGATAAAATATAGTTGGAAGTTCCATTTAAAATTCCATAAATCTTATTCATGTCGCTGAAGAAAATCTCTTCCATTATTGGATGAATTATTGGAATTGCTCCAGCAACTGAAGCCTCATAGGAAAAATAAACTTTATTTTCTTTTGCCAAGGCATTTAAATTTTCAAAGTACTTTGAAACCACAGCCTTATTTGCAGTTACAATGTTCTTCCCCGCCTTCATTAGGGAAACAATTCTTTCAAAAGTTTCTTCAAGGCTTGATGTAACGTCAATTACCGTATCCACTTCGGAATTTAAAATTTCATCAAAATTATCTGTAAACACTAAATCACTCTTTAGTGGTGACCTTTTTTTATCTTTGTCCCTTATTAAAACTTTATTAATTTCTATATCAAAACCATTTTTTAATAGGGACTCCTTCTTCTTAAATAAAATTTCTTCGACACCTGTTCCCACAGTGCCAAAGCCCATTATTGCAATTTTCAAATTAAACCTCCAAGATTTTTTTCGCAATCTGAACTGCGTTAGTGGCAGCTCCCTTCCTTATGTTATCCGCACAGCACCATAAATTTAATCCATTTTCCACTGTAAAGTCACGTCTAACTCTACCAACAAAGACTTCATTTTTACCAGTTGAAATAATTGGCATTGGATAGACTTCTTTTGCAAGGTCATCTTCAAGAACCATTCCAGGATACTCTGAAATAATTTTCTTTACATCTTCAATTTCAAAAGGTTTTTCTGTTTCAATATTAATGGAAACGCAGTGGGAAGATTTTACTGGCACACGCACTGTTGTGGCAGTTACAAGAATGGAGTCATCATGAAGAATTTTTTTAGTTTCGTCAATCATCTTCATCTCTTCCTTTGTATAGCCATTGTCTAAAAACACATCAATTTGCGGAATACAGTTGTTATTAATTGGATATTTGTAAGCTAATTGAGTTCCCTTTTCCAAGTCAGAAATTCCATTTAATCCAGAACCAGATACTGATTGATATGTGGAGTAGATAACTCTTTTAATCTTGTACTTGTCATGGATTGGCTTAAGTGGCAACACCGATTGGATTGTAGAACAATTTGGGTTTGCAATAATGCCCTTATTGTCTTTAATGTCCTCTGCATTTATTTCTGGAACAACTAACGGCACGTCCTTGTCCATTCTAAAGCAAGAGCTATTGTCAATTACAGTTACTCCTGCCTTTGCCGCAATAGGCGCATACTTTTCACTTACTGAACCACCTGCAGCAAAAAGCGCAATCTTTATACCTCTTCCATCAAAGGAATCTTCTTTTAATTCTTCAACTTCGTATTCCTTTCCACAGTAACTTATCTTTTCACCATGGGAATTTTTTGAACCGAATAAATATAATTTATCTATTGGAAAATTTTCCTCACTTAAAACCTGTAACATCATGCTACCAACAAGACCTGTAGCACCTACAACTGCTAAATTAACTTTCATATTAATCCTCCTTATAAAATTCTTCGTATATTGAACGAATGGCATTTTCAAAATCTTTTGTTTCAACACCAATAATAATATTTATTTCACTTGAGCCTTGACTAATCATCTTTATATTTACCCCTTCTTTAGCAAGGGCAGTAAAAGTTCTTGATGAAACACCTTTCTCATTTATCATACCACGACCAACCACGGCAATAAGAGAAATGTCCCTCTCCCAAGAAATATTGTCCACATTTAAATAAATTTTCAACTCTTCAATGACCTTGTTTAACTTTGGTGCAATGTATGAATCCGCCACAAGAACGGATACGGAGTCAATACTTGAAGGCATATGCTCAATGGAAATGTCATTGGATTCAAAAACCGTTGTCAGTTTTCTAAAAAAGTCCTTTTCCGCATTCATGTTTACCTTTTCCAGATTTATAACGGTAAAACCTTTTTTCCCCGATATGCCAGTTAAAATATTTTTATTCTTTGTGTCACATTTAGATAAAATCAAAGTGCCATCTTCATGTGGAGCATTTGTATTTTTAATATTGATTGGAATATTTTTGTCCCTTAAAGGAAAAATCGCCTCTTCATGAAGCACCTTAGCGCCCATGTAGGAAAGCTCTCGAAGTTCGTTGTAAGTGATGGTACCCATGGGATGTGGGTTTTTCACAATCTTCGGATCCACCACTAAAAAGCCTGACACGTCGGTGAAGTTCTCGTACATCTCTGCATCAAGGGCAGAAGCAATAACAGACCCAGTTACATCAGAGCCACCACGAGTAAAAGTCTTCACCTTTCCTTCTTCATCCACGCCATAAAAACCAGGCACAACTGCCCTGTCATGTTTAGATAAAATATTTTTAATTTTCTCCTGGGACTTTTGAAGATCTAATGCACCGTCGGTAAATACAATTAAGTCCTTTGCATCCACAAAGTCATATCCTAAGTAGGAAGCAAGTACCTTTGCACTAATAAATTCTCCACGACTAATAACGTAGTCGTAGCTTGCACCACCTTCAATCTCTTCCTTAACCTCATTTAGAATACTATCAATGTCAATATGCAAAACAAGATCATCAACAATATTCTTATAAACATTCTCGATGATCTTGTAAACTTCGTTAAAATTTAAATCATGGTCACTAAGTTCATGACACATTGCTAGAAGGTCAGTAACCTTGTGATTATTTTTTGCACCCTTTCCAGGCGCAGAAACGACGATGTACTTCCTAGCATCATCTTCAAGTATTATATCTCTAACTTTTTTAAGCTGAATAGCATCAGCCAGTGAACTTCCACCAAATTTTACAACTTTCATATCTTTCCCCTCTATAATTTAAATAACAATCTCTTAATTCCAATTTTATATAAAAATAAAAGTAATTTCAACGATTATATAATGATTTAGTTAAGTTGTCAATTAAAGAGCGAAAGTGCAGCACCACACTCACTTTTAAATAAAAAAAACTGCCCTCACACGAGAGCAGTTTCTATTTCTATTCTTTTTCTATTGCAAGTTCTCCATCTTTAACTGTTATCACAACCTTATCTTCATCGGACACTTCTCCTTTAAGAAGTTTTCTTCCAAGTTCTGTTTCCACATACTTTTGTAAGAACCTCTTAATTGGTCTTGCACCATAATGAACATCGTAGGCCCTTGACATTATAAGTTCCTTTGCAACCTTGTCAAGTTCCACAGTGATTTGTCTATCTGAAAGTCTATCTTCAATTTCTTTAATGTCTTTGTCTAAGATATTGTAGATTTCATTTTCTGTTAGTGGTTTAAACAATACGATATTGTCTACTCTGTTTAAGAACTCTGGTCTGAATGTAAACTTCATCTTATCCATTACTTCTTCCCTTGCTGCTTCAGATATTTCTCCATCTTGGTTAATTCCGTCAAGAAGATTTTCTGATCCAATATTTGAAGTCATTATTATAATGGTGTTTTTAAAGTCTACGGTTCTACCTTGATTGTCTGTTAATCTTCCGTCATCTAACACTTGAAGTAAGATATTAAACACATCTGGATGGGCCTTTTCAATTTCATCGAATAGCACCACTGAATATGGTTTTCTTCTTACTGCTTCTGTTAATTGTCCACCTTCTTCATAACCAACATATCCTGGAGGTGAACCTACAAGTCTTGATACGGAATGTTTTTCCATATACTCTGACATATCTATTCTAATCAAGTTCTTTTCATCATCGAACATGGCTTCTGTAAGTGCCTTAGCAAGTTCGGTTTTACCAACTCCTGTAGGTCCTAGGAATATAAATGAACCGATTGGCTTTTCAAATGAACCTATGCCAGATCTTGAACGGATTATGGCTTCTGTTACTGCTTCCACAGCTTCATCTTGGCCAATAACTCTCTTGTGAAGAACTTCATCCATGTTTAATATTCTATCTCTTTCAGACTCAACCAACTTATTTACTGGAATATGAGTCCAATTTGATACAACTTCTGCAATTTCTTCTTCAGTTACTTCTTCTTTTAATGAAGAGTCGCTGTTCTTTACATTTTCAGTTGCCTGTGCAAGTTTTGTTTCCAGTTCTGCTAGTGTGGAGTATCTAAGTTTTGAAAGTTTTTCAAAGTCGTAGTTTCTTTCCGCTTCTTCCATTTGGATACGAACTCTGTCAATTTCAGCCTTAAGCTCTTTAACTTCATCTATTTCAGACTTTTTATTTCTCCAGTCCTCATACTCTAAGTCATATTCATTCTTCAAGTCTTGAAGTTCCTTTTCCAAATCTTCAAGTCTCTTCTTGCTCAATGAATCGTCTTCTCTCTTTAATGCAGCCCTTTCAATTTCAAGTTGCAATACCTTTCTCTTCTTTTCATCTAGAGATGATGGCATGGAGTCGATTTCAGTTCTAACCATGGCAGAGGCTTCGTCCATTAAGTCGATTGCCTTGTCCGGTAAAAATCTATCGGTTATATATCTATTGGAAAGTGTTGCACATGCAATAACTGCATTATCAGAAATTCTAATACCATGGTGTATTTCGTACTTCTCTTTAATTCCCCTTAAGATTGAAATTGTATCTTCAACTGTAGGTTCAGTTACAAGTACCTTTTGGAATCTTCTTTCTAATGCGCCGTCTTTTTCAATATATTTTCTATATTCATCAAGGGTGGTTGCACCAATTGTATGGATTTCTCCCCTTGCAAGCATTGGCTTTAACATATTTGACGCATCCATGGCACCTTCAGATGCTCCAGCGCCAACTAGAGTGTGAAGCTCGTCAATGAATAAAATTATTTCACCATCGGACTCTTCAATCTCTTTCAAAACAGATTTAAGTCTTTCTTCAAATTGACCTCTATACTTTGCCCCAGCAACTAGTGAAGCCAAGTCCAGTGCAAAGATTGTCTTGTCCCTCAAAGTTTCAGGAACATCATTCTTAACAATTCTTTGAGCAAGCCCTTCAACAATAGCTGTCTTACCAACACCAGGTTCACCAATTAAAACTGGATTGTTCTTAGTTCTTCTTGAAAGAATTCTAACGCAGTTTCTTATCTCTTCGTCCCTACCAATAACAGGGTCTATCTTTCCCTTTCTCGCTTCTTCAGTTAAATCCCTTCCATATTTTTCCAAAGCATTCATAGAGCTTTCAGGGTCATCGGTTTCAACTCTGTTACCCTTTCTAATTTCAGCAAGAGCCTTTTCAAAACCCTTGGCAGTTATATTATATTTTTTCAAAATTTCAGGAAAAGTCATATTCTTTTCCTTTATTAAAGCAAGATAGATATGTTCAACAGAAATAAAACTGTCCTTCATTCTCTTTGCTTCATCTTCCGCAATCAAAATAATTCTTTGGAACAATTGAGATGGATAAATATTTGATGCACTGTCAACCTTAGGAAGTCTATCAAGCTCATAGCTTAAGTCCTTAAGGTAGCTTTCCATGTCAACTCCCATCTTTTCCAAAGTCTTATTAACTATACCTTCAACATCTGCAACCAGTGCATAATGAAGATGTAAATCAGAAATCTCAGGATTTTTATTCTTTAGTGCAATATTTTGAGCATCTTGCACTGCTTCCATTGATTTTTTAGTAAGTTTATTTAAATCCATAGTCTTACCTCCTTACTACATTTCTTTTAATTTTCTATATAATTCTTCTTGTTCTTCATTTAAAGTTTCAGGATTTACAATTTGAACTTCCAAATATAAATCCCCTTTATTTCCCTTCATATCCCTAAAGCCTTTGCCAGACAATTTTATTCTTTGTCCCGACTTAATACCCTTAGGCACATTTACCTTTATCTTCTTTTCCAAAGTGTCCACAACAACCTTGTGACCAAAATATGCATCCCATGGATACACATTAATCTTTTTAGTTATGTTAAGACCATCAAGTGTGTTTTCAGAATCAATAACATTTACCTTAATATAAATGTCGCCATCAAGACCAATCTTTTCACCCTTGGTCCTAATCTTCTTGCCCGGAAGAATTCCCTTAGGAATTTTTACATTTAGTGATTTATTTTCACCATTTACATTTAGTGCAAGAGTCTTCTCTGCACCTTCATAGGCTTCCTTTAGACTGATTGAAATTTCAGTGTCATATCTTTGTCGTTGCTTCCTTGAGCGGCCTGTGAAACCAGAAAAAATATCTCTTTTGTTCTTGCTAGAGCTCTTAGCTCCACCACCTAAACCGCCAAATATCATATTAAAGAAGTCAGAGAAACCTTCCCCACCACTAGTTGTGTAGGTGTATGATCCATTACCGAAATTTGAAAAATCAAATCCATAAGCAGATGGGTCGAAGTTTTGACCTCCAGTAAAATTATAACCAGAGCCAAAAGTATCATATTTTTTTCTCTTTTCCTTATCACCAAGCACCTCATAAGCTTCATTAATTTCCTTTAGCTTTTCAGATGCTGCCTCATCCCCTTGATTCAAATCAGGATGGTACTTCTTTGCCAGTTTTCTATACGCTTGTTTTATATCACTATCAGAAGCAGACTTTTCCACTCCCAATATCTTATAATAATCTTTATATTCCATAATGCCTCCTTGGACTTTGACTTTCTTTGACTATCATTAGTATATCATAGTTAAATACAATTATCAATAGAATTATAAAAAAATATTTCAATTTTTAAATAGTTTTTCGCTCGTCATGTAACAATCTCATAGCCCTTCATGGAAGTGCGACACCATCGCTATGTCATGCTAAGCTTCCTAATATGTTTAATACTTCTCTAACATCTAACTTCTCAAATCACACTTCTCTTCAGTTAAGAGACTTCTTTTCGTAACAATCAACGCAAAAGTGCAACGTATTTTTTTACGTTGCACTTTTGCATTGCACTTTAACGTATTTTTATTTTTGCATTAATTAACGATACAAAATCTAGAAAAGTCAACAGTGAGGCGTACGTTAAGTACGCTCATTAAAATTTTTATTCCCATTCTTCTTTTCCAAGCGTCCCACATATCCCAAACCATTCAAAATACTATATTCTATTTTTTAGAGTATCACTAAATCCACCTAATTATAGGACATTTTCAAGATTTTTAGTCCCGTCCCAGTCCCAGTACCGAATAATATGATTACTTTTATGGTAAAAACTATCTATTAAATTTTTAAAGAATCTTATCTTTCTTATGGAATCCTTAATTATATATTTTATACTAAGTTTATTTACAGGATATATTGGATTAAGCAACCTCTTTTTAATATCGGTAATTCTTGTATTTTTAGCAATCTGCATAAACTTAAATATCTGGTTGCTGTAACATTCTTAGTGGTTTTCACATCCTTAGTAAAGTTTTCCCTAGCTGTACAAAACATTCTACATTTTGCTAGACAAATATTCATAATGACCTATCTAAGTCTTGAAATGAATATTTTTAGGTATCTTGCTCTCCGGCATATCGGAGTGCTTAGTCTAATTTCTCTTGTAGAATCTTCATTATCTATTATATTAGCAACTAAATTATTAAGATATCAAAAATAAAAAAGCACATATAGTCTGAGAAGAGTAAAGAAAATTCAAAAGTAATTACAAAAAAACAAAATATATTTTGTCAAATATAATTGTGTAAAATATAAAAACGTGATATAATACAAGCAAGATGAAAAAATAGTCTAATTGTTTTTAATTAAGCAATTGATATTTAAATTAATTTTTAGGGAGGGTTAATATGACAGAAATTTATAATTATAGCGTTAAAAACCAAAAGGGTGAAGTTATTTCTTTAAATCAATTCAAAGGAAAAGTATTATTGATAGTAAACACAGCAACAGGTTGCGGGTTTACTCCTCAATATAAAGAATTAGAAGAAATATTTGAAAAATATCACGACCAAGGATTTGAAATAATAGATATCCCTTGTAATCAATTTGCAGGTCAAACACCTGGAACTGATGAAGAAATAACTAATTTTTGTACGCTAAATTATGATACAAAGTTCCCACAAATGACTAAATCCAATGTAAATGGTGATAATGCTTTACCATTATTTGAGTATTTAAAAAGCCAAAAAGGATTTTCTGGATTTGGAAAAGGACCAAAAGCATTGATGATGTCATTAATGTTAAAAAAGATTGATAAAGATTATAAAAATAATCCGGATATAAAATGGAATTTTACAAAGTTTTTAGTAGATCGTGATGGAAATGTAGTTTCTCGTTTTGAACCAACTGAAAGCATGCATGAAGTTGCAAAAGCAGTTGAATCATTATTATGATTGATAATCTTAAATTAGAAAATCAATTGTGTTTTCCACTATATGCAGCAAGCAGAAAAGTAATATCTGCATATACGCCGTTTCTTAAACCACTAGATTTGACATATACTCAATATTTAATTATGTTAGTTTTGTGGGAAAAAGATGGACAAACAATTGGAGATATATGTAGACTTCTTCACTTAGATAATGGAACAGTCACGCCTACAATCAAAAAAATGATAGATAAGGGCTTAATTAATAGAAAAAGAAAGGAGGATGATGATAGGGTAGTAGAAATATTTTTAACGACAAAAGGCAAGGAATTAAAAAAAAGAGCATATGAAATCCCGGATAAAGTTATTTGCAATTTGGGATTAAAAAATGTAAATGCAGAAGAACTTTATAATATCCTATATGAAATCATTAATTTTGAGCCTTCAAAAGAAAAGTGAATTATGTATAGGATTATGAGTAGAAAAATATATCAATTATAAGACATTATTTGGGTCTGTAAATAATTATGTGTATCAACCTTAATCCTCCTAAAAGTGTAAGGGTTGATACATTTTTTTATTTATCAATGTTTATCCATTCCTCTAGAATTGGAGTTTTACTTAATTTTACTTGGGCTTGATAAACTGTCAATTTTCCATGAAAATTTAGAGTTGATTTTATAGGATGTATTTTTGTAATTCCCATACTAATCACTTTAACTTTCTTTTGATTTATTAAGAAGTAGGGAATGGATTTGCCATATTTCTTTTGCCAATTTTTCTATTTTTTCTCGCATATAATCAATATCTTTCTTGTAAATAACACCAGTTGTATTAGTAGCTTTTGCAATCTGGTTTATATTATTTGTTACATTTGAAAGTAGCCATTGGAGATGTCAAAATAAATTAATCCTAGTAATATGTAGGCAAAAAGACCGCAGCTTTAAACTACGGTCTAATTTTTTGTCCTCATGTAAGCCACTTGGAACTATTATTCAATTTATTCTTTTTAATAAATATTCCCTATTCGGTCGTATCTTTTTGTTTCCCTAATTAAGATTTACAACAATCTGCGAGGAAAAATGTTATAAATAGACGAAGTGCAAAAAAGCCCACAGTGAGGCGTACAAAGAGTACACCGCATTAAAATTCCTATTCTTTATTCATCAACTTGAATTTCGCCAGAAAATTTGATGAGAAAGGCGCTAGTTGAAGAATTTTTTCAAGTGAGGCGTATAGATGATACGTCGCAACGAGAAAAGAATTCGAAACAAGCCTTTATCGCAAATTTAACGCGAAATTTTTATTCCCACTCGATTGTTGCAGGCGGCTTACTAGTAACATCATACACAATTCTATTTATATGATCCACTTCGTTTATTATTCTAACGGAGACTTTGTCTAACACTTCGTATGGTATTCTAACCCATTCTGCTGTCATAAAGTCTGTGGTGTGGACTGCTCTTAGTGCTAGTGTGTAGTCATAGGTTCTAAAGTCTCCCATTACTCCCACTGTTCTGTTTTCTGTAAGCACCGCAAAGTATTGTGATAGGTTTTCAACTTTGTTCTTTTCTAATTCTTGTCTAAAAATGTAGTCTGCATCTCTTAGTACTTCTAGTTTTTCTTCTGTAACTTCTCCTATTACTCTGATTCCAAGGCCTGGACCTGGGAATGGTTGTCTATTTACTAATACGTCTGAAAGTCCTAGTTCTCTTCCCAGCCTTCTAACTTCGTCTTTAAACAACATTCTAAGTGGTTCGATTAGGCCTGTAAAGTCTACTACGTCTGGTAGTCCTCCTACATTGTGATGGGATTTTATTACTGCTGCGTCCCCCACTCCCGACTCGATTATGTCAGGGTAAATTGTTCCCTGTGCTAGGAAGTCAACTTTGCCAATCTTTTTGGCTTCGTCTTCGAAGACTCTTATAAATTCTTCTCCGATTGCCTTTCTCTTTGCCTCTGGATCTCTCACACCTTTTAATTTTTCAAGGAATCTACCTTTGGCATTTACTCTTATGAAGTGCATACCTGAGTGTTTAAATGCATCTTCCACTTCGTCGCCTTCGTTTTTTCTCATAAGGCCATGGTCTACGAAGATACATGTTAATTGGTCGCCGATTGCCTTTGATAAAAGTGCAGCCACAACTGAAGAGTCCACTCCTCCTGATAAGGCTAGTAAAACTTTATTGTCTTTAACTTTTTCTCTTACATCTTCAATGGTTTTTTTTGCATAGTTTGCCATTGTCCAGTCTTGTTTTGCCTTGCAGATATTTACAAGGAAGTTTTCTATCATATTTATTCCATATTCACTGTGGTTTACTTCTGGATGGAATTGTAATGCATAAAGTTTTCTCTCTTCATCAGCCATTGCAGCAATTTCTGTGTTGTCTGTGCTTCCAATTATTTTAAACCTTTTTGGAAGTTTCACAACCTTGTCCACATGACTCATCCACACAATGCTTTCTTCTGGAATATCTTTAAAGATTTCATTGTCCTCTAGTTTAAATTCTGTCTTTCCAAATTCCCTTTGGCTTGACTCTTTAACTTCTCCACCAAGGCTATGGGCCATTAGTTGCATTCCATAGCAAAGTCCAAGGATTGGAATTCCCAGTTCAAACACTTCTTTTTCTAATTTTGGCGCACCTTCAGCGTAAACTGAGTTTGGGCCACCGGTGAAGATTACTCCCTCCGGTGACTTTGCTTTTATTTCTTCAAGGGCCTTTGTATATGGCACAACTTCGCAATATACATTTAAATCCCTAACTCTTCTAGCAATCAGTTGGTTGTATTGACCACCAAAGTCTATAACTAATATCATGTTAATCTCCTTCTTATATGCCCTTTGTAAAGTATTCTACGGCAGACTTAAATAGATTTTGTAATTCTATGTCGTAAATATTTTTGTAAATATCTGGTGTAAATCTTTCGCTATGGCCCATCTTGCCTATAACTTTTCCGTCCTTAGACATAATGGACTCGATAGAATAGTCGGCACCATTGTAGTTTTCAACGTATTGACTTACAACTTGTTCATTGTCTAAAAGTTCTTGTAACTTTTCTTCCCCTACTACAAATCTTCCTTCTCCATGTGAAATTGGAACTTTGTATGTCTTTTCTTCCACATTTGTTAGCCATGGTGAGTTTGTTGTAAGCATTTTAGTTTCCACAATGCATGCAACGTGACGTCTGCAGGTGTTAAATGTGATTGACGGGTCGTCTTCCTTTGTTTTTGTAACCTTGCCATATGGAAGTAGTCCTGTTTTTATTAATGCTTGGAATCCGTTACAAATACCTAGTACCAATCCGTCATTTCCTTTTAATAGATAGTCGATGGCATCTGAAACTTTTTCACTTCTCAAAACATTTGCAATAAACTTTCCTGATCCGTCTGGTTCGTCTCCCATGGAAAATCCTCCTGGAATTGCAAATATTTGTGAATTCTTAATTGACTCAGCAAGTTCATCAATGGATTTTTCAATGTCTTCTTTGTTTTGATTTCTAAATACTATTATTTTTCCATCTGCTCCATTTTCCTTAAATGCTTCTAAAGTGTCCCATTCACTATTTGTTCCAGGGAAGGATGCCACTGTTACAAATGGTTTTTCACAAGGCTTGTTTGATACAAGTCTTCTTTCAACCTTTTTGTTTTTAAGTTCTTTAACTTCTCCATCTGCCTTTGGTTTAAACACCTTGTCCAGTGTATGAAGATAATTTTCTTTAAGGGTTTCTTCTTCAAGTGTTTCTCCGTTGACCTTAATGCCTTCAGAAAACTCTCCAACATTTTCAATAAAGTCTCTGTCTTCAAGGTACTCAACGATAAATGTTCCATATCTTGGTGAGTAAAGGTCTTTTAGGTTTACGTAAAAGCCAGTGTTACCAACTGCATTTGCATAAATAAGTGGAAGTGTTCCCTTGTGGTTTACTGCAATTGCAGTGATTATATTTCCATCCACAATGTCTTTGTGAATTTTTTCCATATTGCCCTTAAGTTCGTTAAGGTCTAACATTCCATTTTCATCATATTCAATGTTTACAAGTCCAATACGACCTTTGCCCTTAAAGTCTTGTGATGTAATATTTTCCAAATCTCCAGTTGTAACTGCAAATGAGATTAGTGTTGGTGGTACACAAATATTTTCAAATGTACCACTCATAGAGTCCTTTCCACCAATTGGAGGTGCATTAAAGAACTTTGAAGGAATGAATGCACCAAGAAGTGACTTAAGTGGTTTTGACCAAGCCTGTTCATCTGTAAGTCTTTCATAGAACTCTTGGAATGTAAGTCTAATCTTATTTAGGTCTGCACCTGTTGCCACAAGCTTTGCAATAGATTCTATAACTGCATAATATCCTCCTAAGAACTGTGACTGTTCTGAAAGGTATGGGTTAAATCCATAGGACATAATTGATGCAGTCTTTGTCTTATATTCATCAGTGTATGGAATAAGTGAAACCATGGCCTGTGATTGATTGTACTGTTTCTTTCCACCATATGGATGAAGAACTGTACTTCTACCAACAGTTGCATCAAATAACTCCATCAAATTCTTTTGGCTTGTTATATTTAAATCCTTTAGATAGTTCTTTAAATTTTTAGGGTCATTATCACTACTCTTTAAAACCTCTGCTACATCTTCAGTCTTTACAGATACCTCTTGACTTCTGTCGGCGCCATTTGTATTTATAAAGTCATATGAAAGTTCACAGATAACTTCGTCTTCAAATAGCATAATCATGCGCTTTTTGTCATTTATCTCTGCAACCACTGTATGTTCAAGATTCTCTTCTTCGCAGTACTTTGCAAATTTATCCACATCTTCTTTTCTTATAACTACGGCCATTCTCTCCTGTGATTCTGAAATGGCAATTTCCATTGGTGTAAGTCCCTTGTACTTTAGTGGAACCCTGTCAAGGTGAATTGTTACGCCGTCTGCAATTTCTCCAATTGCAACACAAACTCCACCGGCACCAAAGTCGTTACACTTCTTTATTAATGTGGTTACTTCTTTATTTCTGAAAAGCCTTTGAATCTTTCTTTCCTCTGGGGCATTTCCCTTTTGTACTTGGGCAGACTCTGTTGTTATGGACTCTTCTGTATGGCTCTTTGATGAGCCAGTTGCTCCACCGATTCCATCTCTACCTGTTCTTCCACCAAGTAAAACTACAACGTCACCAACTACAGGCTCTTCTCTTATAACATTTTCTAAAGGTGCTGCTGCAATAACAGCTCCCGCTTCAAGTCTCTTTGCCATGTAGCCGTCGTGGTAAATTTCTTCAACAAAGCCTGATGGTAGACCAATTTGGTTTCCGTAGGATGAGTAACCAAGGGCTGCTTCTCTTACAATCTTAATTTGTGGAAGCTTTCCAGGTAATGTTTCTTCAATTGGTTTTGTTGGGTCTGCAGCTCCAGAAATTCTCATGGCTTGATAAACATATGATCTTCCTGAAAGTGGATCCCTTATGGCTCCACCAAGACAGGTGCTAGCTCCACCAAGAGGTTCTATTTCTGTAGGGTGATTGTGGGTTTCGTTTTTGAACATAAGAAGGTAGTCTATTAGTTCTTCTTTACCTTCCACATCAACCCTAACCTTTATCTTTACAGAACATGCATTTATTTCTGAACTTATTTCTAAGTCTTCAAGCTCGCCAGTTTCTCTAAAATATTTTCCAAGGATGGTACCAAGGTTCATTAGTGAAACTTCTTTTTTAACACCAAGTTCTGTTCTCATGTCAAGATACTCTTGGAAGGTGTCTTTAATTATTCTGTCCAGCGCAGTCTTTTCATCAAAGCCAACCTTTAAATATGTGTTAAAAGTAGTATGACGACAATGGTCAGACCAATATGTGTCAAGCACTCTGATTTCAGTTATATTTGGATCTCTATCTTCAGATTTGAAATAGTCTTGAATACACTTTAAGTCATCAAGACTCATTGCCAAGTTCTCTTCATCTAAAAACTTTTTAAGTCCCGTTTCATCAAGGTCTATAAAGCCTTCAAACACAGGATTATCTCTATTTATTTTGTTTTCACTTGCAAGGGTTGTAGGTATGCCCAGTAGTGGAACAACCTCTGAGTCCACTGGGTTTACTAAAAACTCCTCTATCTTCTTAAGTTCACCTTCGTTAATTCCTTCGAAGCTATATACCTTTGAAGTGGTCGCATTTATTTCCTTGCCCAGTACTAAGTAGGCAGTGTCTATAAGAGCCTGTCTTCTTTGGTCAAATTGTCCTGGAAGATATGAAACTGCAATGGCACTTTTCATTTCACTTTGTAATTTAAGTGCATCTTCTCCAGTGTAGATATGGTCTACAACTTTTTCAGAAAGAATACTGTCTTTGATTTTTTCTAAATCACTGTCTTCTATTTCTAAATCATAACGGCTATAAACTTCAACATTTTTTGCGTCAATTCCTAGTGCATTTTTAATTTCGTCCTTTAGTTCCTTTGCAGCATAATTAAATCTGTCCTTCTTAGACACATAAACCCTTTTTACCTTTGGCCCAATATCATTTCTATAGTGCATATCTTTAAAACTCACTTTCTTTGCGTCTTCATAAGCTTGCCTTTGAACTTCGTCAAAGCATTTGCCCGTAGCAATAATATTTAGTACTCTTCCACCGGATGTGTAGAGCTTTCCATCTTCTTCCTTAGTTCCCGCATGACATATTTTTGATTTTATGCCGTCTTCAAGTTCTATTTCCAAACCCTTGTCGTAACTTCCAGGGTAACCTCCCGAAGTCATTACAAGACAAATTGCCTTGTTGTCATTTTTTTGTAGAGTGACTTTTTGTAGCTCTCCCTTTGAAGTGCTTTGAAGTAACTGAAGTAAGTCATTGTCTATAAGAGGAAGGATTACTTGGGTTTCTGGGTCACCAAATCTTGCATTAAATTCAAGAACATATATGCCTTCTTGATTTATCATAAGGCCAATGAACAGTGCCCCCCTATAGTCTATGCCCTCACTTTGAAGGCCATGTAAAATCTTTTCTAAAATTTCATCTTCAATCTTTGGCATAAAGCTTTCCGCTTCTAAGTTTGGAGCATAGGTTCCCATGCCTCCAGTATTTGGTCCCTTTTCGTTTTCAAACACCTTTTTATGATCCCTTGAAGTTGGAAATAGCACCATGTTCTTCGAGTCTGTCAAGGTGATTAAACTCATTTCAAAGCCTTCAATAAACTCTTCAACTACAATTTTCTTTTCGTCAAAGATGCCATCTTCTAAAACATCTTTAATAAACTGGTCTGATTCCTTGGCATCTGTAACGATTTTAACGCCCTTACCCGCCGCAAGTCCATCTGCTTTTAATACAGATTTGCCATTTTTTTCAATTAACTCCCTTGAAAACTCGCTGGCTTTTTTTACGTCGGTGGTCTCAAGGTAATCAGCAGTCTTAATATCGTACTTAACTAAAAATTCCTTCGTAAATGCCTTTGACTTTTCAAACATTGCACCTGCTGCCCTTGGTCCAAATATTGAAAGCCCTTCCTTTTCAAATAGGTCAACTATCCCTTCACAAAGCGGCGCTTCTGGCCCAACCACTGTGTAGTCAATGTTTTCTTTCTTTGCAAACTCAAGTAGCCCGTGGATATCTTCAGCTGCTACTGCAATATTTTCTCCAAGCTGTTTAGTTCCACCATTTCCCGGAGCAAAATATAGCTTTCTATTTTTATCAGCCTGTAATATCTTATCTCCTATGGCAAACTCTCTGCCGCCACTGCCCACAATAAGTATCTTCAACATGTCCTCCCCATTAATAAAATAGAGAACCCAAAAGGATTCTCTCTCTTATACAAATGAGCATAGTAATCCCCTACAATCATTTGCATTTATTTCTATTCCATTTTTTGGCGGAACAATATGTAATGAAAAGTTTTTAAAAGTATTAAGCTTAATATGTTTTGTCTTTTTAAAGTTTTTCATAGTTGTCCCCCTTTACCCATCTTATTATATCAAAGATTTTTAAAAGAATAAATGAATTAGAAAAGGAAAGCTAAGAAGCTTTCCTCAAATCTATTCGTTCATTAGTCCTAGTCTGTCAAATATATAGAATATTAAACTTAATAATACTGCCACAAGTGATGAAAGAACCATTCCTGAAAGTTGAACTCCTCCAAGATTTAACTTTACACCTGAAAGTCCTGTTACAAATATTACAGATGTTAAAATTAAGTTCTTTGACTTAGAGTAGTCTACTCTGTCATCAACAAGTAGTCTGATTCCTGATGAACCAATCATTCCGTAAAGTAAGAAGGTTACTCCACCAATAACGTCTCCAGGAATTGTTGAAATAAGCGCAGAAAGTGGTCCAATAAATGCCATCAAAATGGAAATTACCGCTGCACCTGCAATTACATACACAGAATAAACTCCTGTTACTGCCATTACACCGATGTTTTCTCCATAGGTTGTAGTAGGAACCCCACCAATTAGTCCTGATAGAGCTGTGGAGAAGTTGTCTGCAAAAATGGATCTGTGAAGACCAGGGTCTTTTAATAAATCTTGTCCAATAATATTTGATGTAACAACTTGGTGTGAAATATGTTCCGAAGCTATTACAAGTATTACTGGAAGCATTGTAAGAATTGCCCTACTATCAAATGCCGGAGCTCTAAAAGCTGGAAGTGTAAACAACTTTGCTTCAAGTACCGGTGTAAAGTCCACCATGTCGAAGGCAAAAGCAGTTATATATCCTACGATAATTGCAATTAGAATTGGTATAGTTGCAAAGAACTTTCTAAAGCAAACTGAACCGATAATGGCTATACCAAGGGTTACTAGAAAAACAGTAATATGTTGTGGTGATACATTTTCAGTCATAATCTCTGCACCAATCTTACCACCATTAACCGTACTTCCTGCAAGTTCAAAACCAATTAGCGCTACTACAGAACCCATGGCCGCCGGTGGAAGAACTATTCCAATCCAGTCCGTTCCAAATTTATAAATAATGTAGGCCAGTATACAACCTAAAAGTCCGATGGCTATAAAGCCCCCTTGTGCATACTCTGGTCCAAGTTGGGAAATTACGATTCCTGCCGGGCCTAAAAAGGCAAATGATGATCCTAAGTAGGCAGGAGCTTTTCCTTTAGTTATCAAAATAAATAATAGCGTTCCGATACCATTCATAAGTAAAACTATGGATGGGTCAAACTTAAGTACAATTGGAACAAGCACTGACGCACCGAACATTGCAAATGTGTGTTGCAAGCTAAGTGGGAAGAGCATTGATCCTGGAACTTTTTCGTTTACAGAATAAATTTTCTTAGACATAATACCTCCTTATAATCTCTGTTTATTATACTACAATCCAAAATTTTTTCCAGTAATTTATTTTTATTTTTCCAAAAAATTTAAAAAAATTTTTACTAATCAATCGTTTTTGTTATATAATAAAAGTACAATCAAATAAAAAGGAGATGATTTGATGATTACAGACGGACTTCAGTTTATTGCACTTTTGATGTTTGCGTCCGGAATAGTAATTTGGCTTGAAAAGAAACATGGTGATAACGGTTTCTTCAAATACGTTCCAGCCCTAGTTGTTATTTATTTCGGATCAATGCTTATGTCCACATTTAAAGTATGGGACATGTCATCAGAAAGTGTTTCAACTGCAAGAAACGTAATTAAGGATGCAATACTTCCTGCAATGATATTTTTAATGCTTTTAAGAGCAGACCTTAGGGATATTGCAAAACTAGGACCAAGGATGATTATTTCATTCTTCACTGCAAGTATAACCATTATGATTGGATTTGTAGTAGGTTTTATGATTTTCAAAGGCAAACTTGCAGACAATGCAAACATGACCCTTGGTGCCCTAGCAGGTAGTTGGGTTGGAGGAACACAAAACATGGTGGCGGTGCAACAGGCAATTGGCCTTGAAGGCTCCGGCATGGGTTACACCCTTCTTATCGACTCAATCGACTACTCTATTTGGATAATGTTCTTACTATTCTTAGTTCCATTCCAAGACAAGTTCAACAAGTGGACTAAGGCAGACACATCCAAGATAGACAGCATCAACGAACATTTGACTTTAAAGTTCTCAAAAATCAGTAAGGAAATCACTTTCCAAGATATGTTCTTCTTGTTAAGTATCTCCCTTGCAGTTACAGCAGTGACAAATGTATTTGGAGCAAAGATGGTTGAACTTCCTGGCCTTGCATTTATGGGACAAACAGGTTGGGCAATTATCTTAACAACAGTACTTGGTGTAATTTTCGCAATGACACCACTTGCTAAAATACCTGGCTCACCAGAACTATCAAATGTAATGCTTTACATGCTAATAGGTTTAATCGCAGCAACAGCAAACTTTAAAGAACTTACAGAAGCACCTGCATATATACTTACAGGTTTCGTAGTTCTAATAGTTCACGGTCTATTGATGACACTAATCAGCAAACTATTCAAGCTAGATCTATTCACCTGTGGTGTTGCATCCCTTGCAAACATAGGTGGAGTTGCATCAGCCCCTGTACTTGCAGCGGCATACTCACAATCCCTAGTTCCAGTAGCAGTACTAATGGCTCTAATAGGAGTTATCTGTGGAACCTTCTTTGGAATAGGACTATCACAACTATTAGCTCTATTAGCTTAAAAATTTCCGCTATAAGGTTTAACCTTGTAGCGGTTTTTTTATTTATAAAAAATTGCAAAATTTGTGACTATTTTCATTAATAATGTTATAATTAAACTATCTTTACAGAAAGGAGCGAAAACAATGCAAAATAATAACTTGTTTAAAGAAATAAAGACAAGATTAATAGATTCAGGCATTAGGCCAACATATCAAAGAATTAAAATTTTAGAATACTTAGATGAACATAGAACACATCCAACGGCAGATGACATCTATACATCACTAGCTCCTAGCATACCAACACTATCCAAGACCACTGTGTATAACACTCTGGCAACCTTTAAAGAGTCAGGACTAGTTAACGAACTTAGAATTAATGGAATGGAAACAAGATTCGATATTATTTTAAAACCCCATGGTCACTTTACCTGTGTGGAATGTGGAGAGCTTTTTGACTTTGACTACAATATAGAATCATTTAATACAAAAGATTTAAACGACTACAGAATTTTGAACAAGAGTTTTATTGTAGAAGGCATCTGTCCAAATTGTTTAAAATCAAAGCAAAAAAACAATAACTAAACAAATTTTAAAAGGATACCTCGGTATTCCTTTTTTATTTAAGACCAAAGGCCACTTACATTTACAATATGGCTTAACTATGATAAAATCAGTATGATTTTTAAGCAAAGGAAGGACGATAATATGAAATTAGGAATTGTAGGTCTACCAAATGTAGGTAAGAGTACAATGTTTAACGCAATAACAAAGGCTGGAGCAGAATCTGCAAACTATCCTTTTTGTACAATAGATCCAAACGTGGGAATGGTTGACGTTCCCGATGAAAGATTACAAAAATTAAGCGACATCTCAGGAAGCCACAAGATAATACCAGCAAGCATAGAGTTCTATGACATTGCAGGACTAGTTAAAGGCGCATCAAAGGGCGAAGGACTTGGAAATAAGTTCCTTGCAAACATTAGAGAAGTTGATGCAATAGTGGAAGTGTTGAGATGCTTCAAAGACGACAACATAGTTCACGTTGACGGCGACATCGACCCAATTAGAGATATCGAAACAATTAACCTTGAACTAATCTTTTCCGACATGGAAATGGTAGAAAAAAGACTAGACAAGTCATCAAGAGCATTAAAGGGAAACAAAGAATTAAAACCAGAAGTTGACTTACTAGAAAAACTTTTAAAAGTTCTAGAAGAAGGTAAATCAGCAAGAGTACTAGACCTAAGCGATGAAGAGAAAAAATTATTAAGAGGCTTCAACTTACTTTCAGATAAGCCAATAATATATGTTGCAAATATTGCAGAAGACGAAGTTGCTGACCCAGAAGCAAACGAATACGTAAAACAAATCGAAGAATTTGCAAATACAGAAAACGCAAAAGTAGTTCCAATCTCTGTAAAAATTGAACAGGAGATATCAGAACTAGACGCTGACGAAAAAGATGAATTCATCGAAGCGCTGGGCATAAAAGAATCAGGCGTTGACAGTTTAATAAAAGCATCCTATGACCTACTTGGGCTAATGTCCTTCTTAACAACAGGAGAAGTGGAAACAAGAGCCTGGACAATAAAGAAAGGCACAAAGGCAGTAGATGCAGCAGGAAAAATCCACACCGACATATCAAGAGGATTCATCCGAGCAGAAATAGTTTCCTATGACGACCTTGTAGAACAAGGTAGCATGAATGGAGCAAGAGAAAAAGGACTTGTACGTCTAGAAGGAAAGGACTATATAATGCAAGATGGCGATGTGGTCCACTTCCGTTTCAATGTTTAATATGTATAAAGGCGGGCAACTGCCTTTTTTTATTGCCATAAGACACTTACTTATGTTTACAAACAAGAAAGTATTTTATGGCAATCTCGTGAACTTTCTTGTAGAAAGTTCACACCAAACCTCTTAATATTAGTCTAGGTTTAACAAACTTACCTAATCCTTATTATACTAACAATATCATTCCTAATTCCAGGGACAGGAGCTGTGACCAAGTTTTTTATAAAAACTTTTATTAAAATAATCCCCAAGGGTGAAAAAGGAACCGTTTCGTACGTTCCTTTCCCCCTTGGAAACCCCCTTTACCTCCCAACGACTTGGGGATATCCCCAAGACCCCTTATATAAAGCAGTAGGAAAGCTAAGGCTTTCCTTGTTGTGCCTTGCGGCACTTAATGTATCTCGTACATTTTCTTCTTAGAAATGTTATTCCCCGTGTTATCATCCTGAGCGAAAATTTTTACGAAGTAAAATTTGAAGTCGAAGAATTCTTGACCTAACAGAAGACGAAGTCTTCGTTGTAGGTCAAATGTCAATCTCGTTTCACTTTCCAACAGGAAAATGTCAGAAGGCGACCTCGCCTATCATAATAGAAATGAAAACCATGTTTTGTCATGTTGAGCGAGCGTAGCGAGTCGAAACATCTCGAGATTTTCTTTTAGAAAATCTCGCTAGTCCCCATCACGCATCAAACTTCTCATTTCCCACAACCAAAAAAAGAACTCAGGATTTCTCCCAAGTTCTTTTCTTTTAACTTACTTACTTAGTTCATTAAGAACTCTATCACTTACCATACTTCTACCACCAATTGCAGTTATCTTTTCGATATTTGCTTTAGCGATATAGTCTTTTAGTGATTTTGGTGCGCTGTTTGCTGACGTCAATAGGATTGGCATATCTAAGATACCGCCTACTGGTCCTATTACTAATGCGTCCATCCATTGTTTTCCATTTGCTAAGAATATTTTGTTTGTATTAAACTTCTTTGTTGCTATATCAATAGCTGTTTCGTATCTTGTTGGTCCGCTTAGTCTTTCTACTACTGTTGGTAGTGATTTTTCTAATGGTTTAGATACTGTTGAATATCCACCTGCTATTGTTACCTTTGTTATTGAAAGGTCTTTTATAGCTTTGTTTACTGTTGGTGGTAAGCTATTGTATTTAACTAGTAGTATTGGATAGCCTTCTCTTGATGCGTATGGTGCTACTGTTAGTGCGTCTGCGAATATTTCGCCTGATGCTACTACTGCATGTCCAAGTTTTCCTGTTATTCCTACTACTCTTCTTGCAACTTGTGCTGAAGTTTCGTATCTGTCTTTACCGTAGATTCTTTCTACATTATCTTTATCAAATTTAGCTAATTCTTTCTTAACTGCTTCTGATACTGATTTGTTTCCACCTACGATTATTACATCTCTTGCTCCAAGTCTCTTAATTTCTGCTGCAACTCTAGGGTCAAGCTTGTTAGTATCTGTTAGTAGGATAGGTGCTTTTAATAGCTTAGATAATACTGATGCAGTCATTGCGTCAGGGAAATCTTTCTTATCTACTACAATTACTGTGTCTGCTTGTCCAAAGTACTTCTTAGAAATTTCAATTGCAGTTTCAACTCTGTCCTTACCCATAGTTCTATCAGTTGTTCTCTTTGGAGAATCCTCTGTAGTTTCGCTAGGTTTTGTTGGAGTTGTTGGAGTTGATGTTCCACCAGAAGTTGTTCCGTCTAATGCTTCTTCTGCCGCTTTTAATGCTTTTGTAGCTGCATTAACTTCATCTTGAGTTGCATTTGGATTATCAAGTACTTTCTTAGCTTCATCTAATGCTTTGTCATATGCTTTTTTCTTACTTTCCGATGCATTTGTATACTTAACGCCAGCTTTTGTTGTAGGTCCTTTATCTATTTCATCTTTAAGCGGTTTTTTGTTTACTATCTTCTTAACAGTTTGTTTTGGTGTTAATTTACCAATTAGTTGTCCATCTTTATCTGTTACAGTTACGGTTCCGTCATTACCTACAGTTACTTTTGCATCTGCTGGTAAGTCTAGATTTGCTTTCTTAACTGCGTCTTCAACAGCCTTCTTTTCGTCTGGTGTTAAGTTAGATGGGTCAGCTACTTCAACTGGTTTAGTTGGAGCGTTTAAAACTGATTTAACAGTTTTATCTGCTGGAATTGTTCCAATTGGTTTGCCATCTTTATCTGTTACAGTTACTGTTCCGTCATTACCTACTTCAATTGTTGCATCTGCTGGTAATTTTGGATTTGCATCTTTAACAGCTTGCTTAACAGCTTCTTTTTCGTCTGGTGTTAAGTTAGATGGGTCTTTTACTTTAACTGGTTCTGCTGGAGCGTTTACCGCTGGCTTAACAGTTTTTTCTGGTTTTAATTTACCAATTTCATTGCCATCTTTATCTTTTACTGTTACTGTACCATCGTCTGCTACATCAATTGTTGCATCTGCTGGTAATTTTGGATTTGCATCTTTAACAGCTTGCTTAACAGCTTCTTTTTCTTTATCAGTTAAGTTAGATGGGTCTTTTACTTTAACTGGTTCTGCTGGTGCTACTACTGATCCTGGTGTAGCTTTTTCTTTAACTGTATCTGATGCTGGAATTATTGTTTCTTTTCCATCTTTATCTTTTACAGTTACGGTTCCATCATTACCTACAGTGATTGTTGCTCCTTCTGGTAATGTGCTATTGCCACTACCATCTTTGTTAGCATCTTCTACTGCTCTTTTAACTGCTGCTTTTTCATCGTCTGTTAAGCTAGCAGGGTTTGCTACTTCTGTAAGTTCTGGTGTTTTTATATCTGTAGATACAGTTTTGTCTTTACCAATTGTCTTTGGTTCTTCGCCTTCTTTTGTAACTGTTACATTACCTTCTTTGTCTACTGCGATTTGATTATCTTTTAAACCTGGATTTGCATCTTTAACTGCTTTTTTGATTGCAGCTTTTTCTGCGTCTGTTAAGTTTGAAGGATCTTTTACCGCAACTCTTGAAGGATCATTTAATTCATCAGATGCATTTCCTTTTAAGGCTGCTTCAGCTTCTTTTAGTTGTTGAAGAGCTTCATCAACATCTTCTTGTGTTGCGTGAGGATCTTCTAAAACTTTTTTAGCTTTGTCTAAAGCTGAATCATAAGCATCCTTCTTAGTTTGATCTGCATTCTTATACTTATCAGAATTTTTTATTGCATCATTCTTATTTTTGTCTACTTCTTTTTGAAGCTCTGTCTTATCAACTTTTTCTACTAATTTTGAGCCTTCTATTGTGTCTGTTGAACCGTCTGGATAAGTTATAGTTGCTGTACCATCTTTTCCAACATCAACTTTTGTTCCTGTTGGGAAATTAGTTTTGTTAGCATCTTCAATAGCTTTCTTAACATCTTTTTGTTCATTTTCTGTTAAGCTGTTCGGATCAGCTACTCCAACCTTTTTAGGTACTATCGGATCTACATCATCTGTTTGTGATTTTGTTGTTACTCCAACTGTGGATGATGTGTTATCGTTAACGTCTGTTGCTGATGCACTTACTTTTGCGCCCGGTTTAATCTTGTCTGCAGGAATAGTTATTTTTCCATCTACAACTTTTGTGCCTTCAGGAGCATTTGCCGGTAGCTTCCAGTTGTCGCCGTCTTTTTCTACCACAAACTCTTTTTGAGTTCCGTCAGGATTTGTGATAGTTACTTTCACTGTCTTAGTATCTTTATCTTTAGGCGGTGTTACTGTTACGCTGTTGTTATCGTTTAATTTTACTTCCGGATGGTTAGGTGCTTTGTTGTCTTTAGAAGTTACTTCGCTATCGTCAGACTTGTTGTCACCGTCTTTTGCTACTGCTTTTACATCCGATCCGTTTTGAATCTTATCTCCCGGGATTGAAATTACGCCGGTTTTTTTGTCAACTTTTACTCCTTCAACTTCCGGAACTAATTTCCATTCGCCATTTTCTTTTTTAGCTATGATTTTTTGTTCTTTTCCTTGAGGATCTTTATAAGTTACTTCAATTTCACTTGTTCTGTTGTCCTTTGGACCAACTTTTACACTTCCATCTTCATCTGAAACAATTTTAGGTGCATCAAGTTTTTTAACTACTGTATCTGCTTGTGCAAGCATTCCTACTTTTCCATCTTTTTCTACTGATACAGAACCATCATTTGCTACTGTGATATCATAGCCAGTTTTTATGTCTGGATTAGCTTTTATAACAGCTTCCTTAACTGTTGCTTTTTCATCATCTGTCAATGAAGTAGGGTCTTTAACTACTGTAACTTTTGGTGCCTTTAAGCTAATAGTTTTTGTTTTGTCGTCTTCTTTTACAGTTTTTTCAGGTTCAATAGTTTCTGTTATAGGATTTCCAGAACCATCTGTTCCCATTGGAACTGTAACTTTACCATTGTCAGCAACTTGAATTTCTTCGTCTTTAAAGTTCAAATCAGGGTTAGCTGCTTTAACTGCTTCTCTAACCGCCTCTTTTTCAGCTTGTGTTAGCTTTGTTTTGTCTGAAACTTCAGTTAATTCTTTTGGGTCATTTAGCTTTTTACCAAATCTATTAAATAACTTAACTGTATCTTTACCTTCTAATGTTCCAGTCTTGTCTCCATCTGTTACTGTTACATTTCCGTTGCCGTCAACAGTTATTTGTTCTTTTGTTAAACCATTATTCTTTGCAATAACAGCTTCTTTAACAGCTTCTTTCTCAGTCGGTGTTAAGTTGTTGATGTCCTTAACTTCAACAGGTATAGGTTTATTAAGATTAATAATCTTACTTTCTTCTACAACTGTTTTTTCAGCAGGAACTGTTCCTGTCTTACCACCTTGGTCAATTGTTACATTACCCTTTTCGTCAACTGTAACTTCTTCAGGCTTTAAGTTAAGATCTGGGTTAGCTTCAATTATTGCATCTTTAACCTTGTTCTTTTCATCATCTGTTAAGCCATTTAGATTTTTAACCTCAATTGGTTTTTTCGGTGGGTTAATGTTATTTATTACTTCTTTTTGCTTAACTGTTTTATCAGGTGTAAGCTCTCCAGTTTTGCCATCTGCAGTTGTAACAGTAACCTTACCGTCGCTTGCTACTGTAATCATATCTTTTGTTAGACCTGCGTCTGGGTTTGCTTTTATAACAGCTTCCTTAACTGCATCTTTTTCTTTTTCAGTTAGGTCTGTCTTGTCTAATACAGGAACAGGATTTTCAGGATCTTTTAAGTCTAATTTCTTATCGGCAGCTTGTTCCCAAACTGCATATACAGTTTTTGATGCATCTACATTGCTAAAGTCTGTCACATTTGCTGTTGTTGCATCTTTTTTATCTGCCCATCCTAAGAAATTGTAGCCTTCTTTTGTTGGAGCAGTAGGTTTTGTTACACTGCCAGCATCAGCTTTTACAGTTAACTCATCTTTGCCACCTTCGAATGCTCCTCCGTTTGCATCGAATGTTACTACTGTATCTTTTGAGTAGATGGCATATACTACCAAGTGTTTTTCAACAGGTGTTGTATTTGTAAATACTTTCTCTTTATCTAGCTTGTTAAATTCTGCAACTTCTACAACTGCCTTGTTTCCTAAAGCTTGTTTACCTTCTTCAGTTACCCAACCTAGGAAGTTCTTTCCTTCTAATTTAGGTGCTTCTGGGAACTTGTCACCAGTATTTGTGTCGGCATTTGCTCCTTCAAAGCCGTTAGCTGCGTAGCCTTCTTCGCCGTAGAATTTAACGTTGTCCGGAACTATCTTAACAACTTTGTCTACCTGTTTGCTGTCTTCTGTTAAGCTTCCAGTGTTTGCATCAAATAAAACTCTTGCTCTAACTCTTGTTTCAATTAGGTCAGATGGTAAAGATGAGCCGTCTGATGCTGTTGAAACAAATTTCATGTCTTTTAATAAAGTAAGTTTTGTTTCAGTCTTATCATCTGAGTGATAAGGAAGCATTTTTTCTAAATCAAATGTATATTCAAATGCCTTATAAGTCTTACTGTCTTCTGCAAATTGTGCATCGAACAAGTCTTTCTTGGCAATAGTTACATCTTTTCTTACATCAGGCTTAGCTAAATTACCTTTGTCGTCATATTCGTTTCCGTCTGCTTCTACTTTGCCGAATAGTTTTTGTGGTCCTTCGTAAAGTGTTCTTACCTTACCACTGTCGTACTTTGTATAGCCCACAATTTTTGTTGTATCTGTATTAAACTTAGCATTATCTGCCGGTAATACTCTCGGATCTTTGTAGAAGTCATCTACACCATCTACATAGTCATTTGTAAATAACACTTGGTATGGTGTGTATAGTGACTTGTTAATTGAAAGTACAGATCTCTTGTCTGAGTGGTCAGTCCAAGTTAATAGCTTAACTGTTTCTGGTGATTTCTCTAGTGAAATGTATTTAAACCATGATTTTTCAGATGCAATTTCATTGCCATCCTTATCATAGGATTCAACAATTATGTCCGTACCGGGCTCTAACTTCGTCGTGTCTATATAGAAGTTACCACCTGATGGTAATGTAGCTTTGTTAGCAGCTCCTGTTAAAACTTCATCTTTGTCTTCATAAGACCAAGTTAGTTTAGGTTCAAACTTTAATGAGCTTTCAGTTCCATTTGCAAGTGTATATCTTAATACAAAGTGACCTTTCTTACCTTGCTTATAAAGGTGCATATTAATATTTCTGTCCTTTTGAAGAGTAAGGGTTGCCGCTCCTTCATTTATCTTAGTTCCGTTGTGGATTTCAAGGAAGTTAAGTTTTTTCGGAGCATCAGTTAATTTAGTGTATGGCATATAGATTTTTAAAGATTTGCCACTCTTTACAGTTGTACCTTCTCCGATGGTGAATTGGAAAACACCCTTGGCAATTTCTTCAAAGTTATCCAAGGCAGCTTTGCCTGAATTATATCCGTTGTAGTAACCTTGTGGACGTCTAAGTATTGCTTGTTCGCCACCTACTTGGATCATAATTTGCTTGCCCTCGGCTTGAGCTCCTGCATCAACCATAAAGGAGTCTCCTTCTTGGACTACATAGTCATTGTCAAATTTTCTTTCATATACAGGCCAGCCATTGTCGTTAGGGTTGGTCCAACCTGACATAGTTGAGTAGTCAAGCTTTCTTGTGTACTTGCTGCTGAATGTGTTTTCAAATTCAGACTTATCTACTACATAGTCGATAGCTGTAATGTAGATACCTGAAAGCATGGTGTATTGGTCGTGTTGAGGTATACCAACCACCTTTACATCATTTTTCTTTTTAAAGCCTGCAGGTGCTATAACTACATAGGCAAGTTCTGTGTCGTCATCAACTTTAATTCTATTAATATCATTTTTCGTAAAACCAAAATTATGAGAGTAAGGTGAAACATCCCTAACATCTGTTAGAACATTTACATATCCTACATAGCCTTTGTCATCTTCTTTTAAATAATGTAAAAGATTGGCATCAAAAACTTGGGTAAAGGCTATAGGTTCGTCTCCTACTGTTGGTGTTGCCGCAGAACCTGCTCTTTGACCCATGTATTGTGTTCTTATGATACCAAGATTTTTTTCATCTTTATATTGGTCAGGGTTGGCAATAAACTCGGACATAAAGAATTCTTGGTTTGTCGCATTGTTAGAGTCTGCTTGTAAACCGCCCTTAATAAATAAATTATTTAAATTATCTTCAAGAGAAACTGATGTGGTCTTCGTATAAGTTGAGTAGTCCATAGATGATTTTAGAGGTGCATAGGAATATACTCTCTTGTAATCTGAATTAGTAAGTCTCATTTGAATGATGTAGTTTTTCTTAGGCAGAGTTTCAAGTGTAACTCCGTCTTTTAAAACCAAATTAATAGGCAAGTTCTTTCTGTTGTTGGTTCTGTCGCCTACTGCACTTCTCAAATCAAAACCTCTTCCCTTTATTCCTGTAACAGGGTCAAAGGTATATTTAGTCTTGCCGTCTCTTCCAAATACATAGGAGTTGCCAAAGTCTATATATTGGTCAAGATCACCGAAATTAATTAAGGCCCTATGCCAAACTGCAGACACAGCTTGTGTCTTTTCCTTGTAAATTAGTCTGATTACATATCTGCCGTTGGCATTGATATACATACCATCGTAGTCGATATCGTTCATTTCAACTGGGTCAGATGTAGAAACTCTAACTAAGGTTTGAGAGTCCTCCACCTTCCAACGGCTCTTGTCTTTAATTCTAGCTTCCCAGTTGGGTTTAGTGTAGTACGTCGCGCTTGATGTAGCATCCGCATTGCCAGATGGTTCTTCTGCGAACACTCTTGCTGGTACTGCCGTAATAATCATAGCAAGTGCTAGCAAGAAGCTAAACGTTCTTTTCAAATAGTTCGTTTTACTATTCATTGTCTCCTCCTTAATTTTATTTATTGTTAATCTCTAAATTTCATTACACTTTAAGTATACTATGTAATCTAGGCTAAATCAATTAAATAAAGTTTCATTTTTTATAATATTTTAATAATAAAGATTATCAAAATTTTCTTGATTTTACTGATGTTTTGTTAGATTAAAAATTGGACTTACATAAAAACTAAGTTTACATTCTGACACTTGCTTGGAGAAAGTAAAAAGAGTCTAGTAGTATTAGGTTGGAGATACATTTTTTTATTACGGAGAAAAAAACGACCCTTGCGAGTCGTTATTTCTTTCCAAAAAATCTTTTTATTTTTTCCATAAAGGATAGTTTTTCTTTCTTTGCTTCTTCTTGTTTTTCTACAATTTTATTTTCTCTTAGGGTTGCAAGTTCCATCATTTTTTCTTGGGAGTTTATAAACACATCTCCTTCTTCTACAGGAATTTTTTCGTAAATTCCATCTCTATTCATTATTCTTGCCTTGGTGTTGTCCTGCCACTGTATGTCCATGTACTCAACGATTTTTTTCTTTATATCTTCGTCATATATTGGAACTATAACTTCAACTCTTCTATCTAGGTTTCTAGTCATAAGGTCTGCCGACCCGATGTAGATGTCTTCATTGTCGCCAAATATATATACTCTTGGATGTTCAAGGTAACGTCCTACAATGCTTCTGATTTCGATATTGTCGGTGTAGCCTGGAACTCTTGGTCTAAGGCATGATATTCCTCTTATTATTAGTCTAACTTGCACATCGTTACTGGAGGCTTCCTCTAGTTTCCTTATTATATCTTTATCTGTTAGCGAATTGAATTTGAAAAACAGTTTGCCGTCCTTACATTTTTGTATCTGCTCTTCTATTTTTTGTAGAAGTGTTACTTTTAATGAATATGGCGCTGCCAAAAGATGTGTATAGTTATTATTTACATTTTCCAAGTTAATATGGTTAAAGAAGTTATAACAGTCGTTTCCTATTTCTTTGTCTGCGGTCATAAGGGACATGTCTGAGTACTGCTTTGATGTGGACTCGTTGTAGTTACCTGTGCCTATTTGGCTGATGTATTTTATGTTTCCGCCTTTGTCTTTGTAGGTTATTAGGCACACTTTGGAGTGGACTTTGTAATCTTCTGTACCATAAAGTATGGTGCAGCCTTCGTCGTATAGAACTTGTGAGTAGTTTATGTTTGACTCTTCATCAAATCTTGCACGAAGTTCCATCATAACTGTAACATCTTTTCCATTTTCCCTTGCCTTCAAAAGATTTTTAACTACTTTTGAGTTTTTCGCAAGTCTGTAGATGGTTATCTTTATTGAAATTACTTCGGGATTTTCCGCCGCTTCTTCTAATAGTTGTAAGAAGCTTCCTATGTCTTCATATGGATAGATTAATAGTCTATCTTTTTCTTCTATCTGTTCAAATAGTGACCTGTTTGGGTCAATCATCTCACCAATTTTTGGTGTGAATGAATTATAGAAGATACTTGGGTCACATTTTGTTTTTAAACCTGATTCTAAAGCAAATACATATCCCATTTTAAATGGTGAGCTTCTTGTGAAGAATTGGTAGTCCTTTATATCAAGATGTTTTTTTAAAAAGCTCTTTGTTTTATCGTCTAGCTCACTGTCGGTGTTTACCCTTACAACTTGAAGCCTAGTCCTCTTTTTCAAAAGCTTTTTCATTTGGATTTTGTAGTCATCCACTTGATCTTCCAAATGGTCTTCATAGTTTAGGTCCATATTTCTGTGAAGGTTCATTATATAGACTTTTTTCACATTATAATTCGAAAATATTTCACCAACTTTTTCTTTTATTATAAGCTCTGTCCTAATCCAGGTCTTGTCGCTTAGAAAATAGTAGTCCGGTAGTGAGTATGGCACCGGAAGTAGTCCTAGGCTAAACTTGTCTTTATAGCTTAGTTCGCAGATAATGTAGATACTTTTGTTTTCTATAAATGGAAATGGATGAAATTGGTCTATTATTTGTGGTGCCAGTATGGGTTTTATTTGCTCTTCGTAAATATCGTTTACAAAAGATTTTTGCTCTTGATCCAGCTCGTCAAATCTATATGATTTTATGCCGTACTTTTCAAGTTCTGCCATAACTTTGTGGTAGATTTCGTCATTTTCTTTTAAAAGGTATCTGGTGTTTTCGTAAATGGCATTAAGTTGTTCCTGTGGTGTCATGCCGGTCTTGTTGTCTATTGGAGGATTTTTAAGAAGAGTAAGGTCGTTAAGAGAACCTACTCGAACATTGTAAAACTCGTCTAAGTTACTGTTGAATATACTTATAAATTTTAGTCTTTCGTATAGTGGATTGTTTTCGTCCAACGCCTCTCTCAATACTCTTTGGTTAAATCCAAGCCATGAAATCTCTCTGTTTTTAGAATAATTAAAAATGTCCGTCTTATCTTTCGAAAAGTTATTTTCATTGCCCATAGCCACGCCTCCTTATTTCAAAACTTTTGTTAAATATCCTTCCCTTGCACCCTTCTTACTGATGTAGATGGTTTTTATATTTAAATAGTCTAACAACTCTTTTAGAATAATCATCCCCGGGGTGATTGTATGAATTCTAGCAGGGTTAACTTGTAATACTTTTGTTAAGACGTTTTTCTTTTCTTCAATTATCTTTTTATATAGTGAGTCGAGAAGTTCTCTTTCAAGCTCCATGGGACTTGGTAGTTCATAAACTTCCATACATACATTGCCACAAACTCTTATGGTACCTCCTATACCATAGGCCTGTGGTTTTTTTACCTTTGGTATGGACGACTTTTTTAGTAATTTCTTAACCTCTTTTTCCATTTTCTTCGCTTCGCTAGATATTGGAATTATCTTTTCGCAATAGGTCTTTTGAAGTGATAGCGAACCTATTGGTAGGGAGTTTGAATATTTTATTTCCCCATCTTCCATAAGTGTAACTTCCGTTGACCCACCGCCGATGTCTATGATGTAGCCATTATCTATGTCATAATCCTGTTTTACTCCAAGGTATCCTAAAGTTGCTTCTTCCTCCCCAGACACTAGGTCTATATCCATGCCCGATTTTTTGCTTACGTATTCAAGCACTTCGTCTTTATTTTTTATATTTCTTATGGAGGCTGTTGCAAATGGATATACCTTTTCTACGCCAAATGTTTTGCATAGTTTGTTTAGCTTAATCAATATGTCTACAATTTTATCTGCACCCTTTTTTGTTAAGTACCCCTTGTTTACATATGACGCAATACCTGCCACATATTTTTTATTTGCCAATGAAATTATATTTTTATCTTCATCTACTAAGTAAAGATTTAATCTTATTGTGTTTGAGCCAATATCTATTATTCCGTATTTCATAGTTCACCTCTGTATAAGATATACCCATTTTGTTAAAACTTTCTTTAAATGGTGTTAAATTTTTATAAAGAAAAAGACTATGCGTAGTTCATAGTCTTTTATCGATTATTAAATATTATATTGTTTCATGTTCTTGCTTGCAATTGCTACGGTTGACATATTGTGAAGCAGAGCTGATTGAGTATTTGTAATAAATGAACCTAATCCAAGAAATATTAAGAGTGAATTTATTGCAATTATTCCTCGATAATCATTTTTTACCCTGTCACTTACTTGTCGTGAAAGTTTTATTACATCTATTAGCTCTTTCAAAGAATCTGCTTTAATTGATACGTCTGAAATCTCTTTAGCAAGGTCTGCGCCCTTAGACATGGATATTCCAACGTCAGCCGTTGATAAAGCTATGGAGTCATTCACTCCATCGCCAATCATAATAACTTTTTTGCCTTCGTCCTTCATCTTTTGTATATAATCTTTTTTGTCTTCAGGTAAAACTTGTGATTTATAATAATCTAAACCAAGTTTTTCGCTAACTGCCCTTGCGGCGTTTTCGTTATCGCCTGTAAGCATTGCTATATGTCCAAAGCCAAGTTCTCTAAGTGAGTCTATGGTTTGTCTTGAGTCTTCCCTAAGTGGGTCGTCAATACATAATACAGCCATTAAACTAATGTCGTATGCCATGAAAAGTAGCGAATACTCTTCTTTTAAAGAATCAATTAGCTCTGACTGTTCAGATGTAATTGGAATGTTTTCATCTTCCAATATAAAGTGTTCACTACCGATTAAGGCAACCTTATCTTCAATGGTGGATTTTATTCCATGGGCCATAATGTATTCAGGTTTTGAATGCATCTCTTCGTGCTTTAAGTTCTTCTCTTTGGCTTTTCTAACAACTGCCCTTGCTATTGAATGTGGAAAATGCTCTTCAAGGCAAGCTGCAATTCTCAAAGCTTCCATTTCATCAATGCCAAAGGAAATAACTTTCTTAACTTCAGGTTCAGACTTTGTCAAAGTTCCAGTTTTGTCAAAAATAATTGTGTCTGCCTGTGCTAGGCTTTCAAAATATTTTCCTCCCTTAACTAAGACTTGCTCTTCACCTGCTTGACTTATTGCTTTCATATAAGCTATTGGAATGGTCAATTTTAATGCGCATGAATAGTCAACCATTAAGAATGACTTTGCTTTTATGAAATTATTTGTCAATAAATATGTTAAACCTGCGCCTATAAAAGAATATTTAACTAGTGAATCCGCCATTGACTCAGCCTTTATTTGAGAAAGTGATTTGTTTTTCTCGCTGTCCTCAATTAAATTCATAATATGATTTAATCGGGATTCATCATATTTTTTAGTTGCTTTGACTAAGAGCTCTCCCTCTTCAAGAACTGTTCCTGCAAAAACTGTTGACTCATGTTTCTTTTCTATTGCAATGGCTTCCCCTGTAAATGAAGCTTCGTTAACCATACCAAATCCATCTACAACTTCACCATCAACGGGAACTTTGCTTCCCATTGAGATATAAACAAGGTCTCCAATTTCTACATCTTTTAAATCTTTTAGAACTCTTTCTTCCCCATCTTTTACAAATACTTTGTCTATGTTGAGAGCAAGGGAAGATTTTAAATTAACTCTAGATTTCTTTAGGGTATATTCTTCAAGCTCTTCTCCTAAAGATAAAAGTGCCATTATGCTTGCAGCATCACCAAATTCTCCTGTTAAAAGTGAAACTGAAATAGCTGTTGCATCTAGTAGGTCAACATTTAATTTTCTTGCCTTTATGGCCTTTAGTCCCTCTTTTATAAATGGAATTGCACGTATTACTGTAAAAAACGGTCTAAGAGGCATTGGCATAATATGTCCAAATAGAATTCTTCTATATGCCGCGTCTCTTACTATATGAAATACGGTCCTTTCTTCTTGCTCAACAAAGTCCGCATCGTCTATCTCAAAGTCATCCAGCGTATTAAGTTCAAAATCAAGAATAAACCTTGCAATACTTCCTATATATTTTTCATCGTACTTTACAATTATAGAATTAGTAATATAAGAAATTTCACAAGATTTTACTCCATCTAGTTCTTCAATTTTGTATTTTAATTTGTTAATATTGGATTCCTTTAGATAGTCTTCATATGAAAATCTAGTTCTACCAATTGTTCTTGCTTTTATGGATGCTTTCATCCTATTCCTCTTCTGTTTCTTCTTTTAAGTCTTTCTTTAATTCACTTATTATTTCTGCTTTTAAATCGTTTATAAGATCTTCTTTTGAAACTTCTTCAATGTCTAACTTAGCTTTAGCTTCAGCTTCCATCTTTTCTTCCATTTCATTTTTAACTTTAGCTTCTGCTACTATGTCTTCAGTTGAAACTTTAATATTTTCTACTGTCTTATCTACAGCCTTCTTAGCTTTTAAACCTTGTTGAACTGTTGCAACAGCAGCTTTTTTAGCAACTTTTGAAGTTAAAACTTTACCTCCAACAGCTCCTACCACTAAACCAATACCTGTGCTTAATGCTTTTTTCTTTATTTTCATATTTTACCTCCTATTAATACTTATCTATATATCACATTATAGCCTTATTTCTCTAATTTTACAATGTAGTTAAAGCTATCATTTTTCTTTCCAAATTAAAACAGGCCAAGTAATAGCCTGTCTTTAATGAATTATATTTTCATTTACATTCTTACTCTTTACAAAGTTTATAAATAGTATCTCTTTATTAAATTTAAATCGTCATCAAGTTCTAGAACCATTGGGTGACCTGTTGGAATTTCAAGACCCATTATCTCGTCATCAGAAATTTTTTCAATATGTTTTACAAGTGCTCTTAGTGAGTTTCCATGAGCCGCAATTAGTACTTGTTTATCGTCAAGTAGCTTTGGTGCTATTTCATCTTCCCAATATGGAATAACTCTTTCAAGTGTAACTTTTAAGTTTTCTCCAAATGGTACTGTGCCCTTTGGTAGGTCGTGATACTTTCTATCCTTGCCTTGATAACCTTCGTCGTTTTCATCTAGTAGTGGAGGAAGTGTATCATATGATCTTCTCCAAATATGCACTTGTTCGTCACCATATTTTTCTGCAGTCTCAGCTTTGTTAAGGCCTTGTAGTGCACCATAATGTCTTTCGTTAAGTCTCCACGATTTTTTAACCGGAACCCAAAGTTGATCTATCTCTTCAAGAATTATGTTACATGTTTTTATCGCTCTTTTTAATACGGAAGTGTAAGCTAAATCAAACTCAAAACCTGCTTCTCTTAAAAGCTCTCCCGATTCTTTTGCTTCACTATACCCCTTTTCTGATAAGTCCACGTCAACCCAGCCTGTAAATCTATTTTGCAAATTCCATTCGCTTTGTCCATGTCTTACCAATACTAATTTTTTCATTTACACACCTCTACTTATTATATTAATTAAATAATATCATAAAAAAAGGGGTATTACACCCCTTTATCTATCTTTGATTATATCTTTAACCTTCATAAGTCTGGTTATGGTTGCCCTTTCGTTTTCATCAAGCTTTGATCTGATGTACTTTATAGTTTCCTGTAAGTCAGGAATTGTTCTATATTCAAGGGCGTTAACTCTTCTTCTTGTCTTTTCCAATTCATCTGCCATAAGTTGACATGCTTTTTCAACTTCTGCAAGTTCCAATAGCTTATCCATTATACTATTGAGACCGTCAATGGCACTATCAAGCTCTGCAGAAGTTTGAGCATAACCATATGGGTAGATGCCCGTAGAGTTTTCTGACTCGCTCTTTTTAAATTCCATTACGGGAATATTTACGGACATAATATTTTTTTCTTCTATTTCCACCGCAATACTTTGCTTTGGAAAAGAAACTGCCTCTTCCAAAAACTCGGGACTCATTATGGCTGATGCCAATAAGAAATCTCCAAAGGATCTATTTAGTTCTTCTTCAACATCTTCCCTAAGTTGTTTGTTTTTTCTGATAAGGCTAATAAACTGACGCATAAGCTCGTCTTGTTTATCTTTTAAAAGTTTATGTCCCCTTGTAGATGTTTCAAGTCTAGTTTTTAACTCTGACAATTTCATTCTTGTAGGGTTAACATTCAGTCTTGCCATCTAATCATCCCCTTGAGCATCCAGGTATTTATCTAAATATTCATCTCTAATTCTCTTAAGTTCTGTTCTAGGTATTATTCTTAACAGTTTCCATCCTAGGTCAAGTGTCTCTGTGATGGTTCTGTTGTTGTAATAACCTTGATTTACATATTCTTTTTCAAACTCTTCCGCAAATTTTGCAAAGGCCTTATCTGCATTTGATAGGGCAGTTTCACCAAGGATAACTGCAAGGTCTCTCGCTTCTCTACCGGAAGCATAACCTGCATAGATTTGGTTCATTGTATCTGCGTGGTCTTCTCTTGTCTTTTCCTTTCCAATACCCTTATCCTTTAGACGTGATAGTGAAGGGATTACAAATATTGGTGGTTCAATACCTGATTTGTATAAATCTCTTGATAGGATGATTTGTCCCTCTGTAATATATCCGGTAAGGTCAGGGATTGGGTGAGTAATATCTTCTTCTGGCATGGTAAGAATTGGAATTTGTGTTATTGAACCCTTTCTTCCTTTAATTCTTCCAGCTCTTTCATATATTGTTGAAAGATCTGTATATAGATAACCAGGATAACCTCTTCTACCAGGAACTTCCTTTCTTGCTGCAGATACTTCACGAAGGGCTTCTGCGTAGTTAGTCATATCTGTTAATATAACTAGAACGTGCATGTCCTTTTCAAATGCCAAGTACTCTGCACAAGTAAGTGCCATCTTTGGTGTTGCAAGTCTTTCGATGGCAGGGTCGTTTGCAAGGTTTATAAATAGTACCGCTCTGTCGATTGCCCCTGTTTCTGTAAAGTCATCAATAAAGAATTGAGCTTCTTCGAAAGTTATACCCATGGCAGCAAATACTACGGCGAATTTGTCCTTTCCACCTAATACCTTTGCCTGTCTTGCAATTTGCGCTGCAACGTTGTTATGTGGAAGACCTGACGCAGAGAATATTGGTAACTTTTGTCCCCTTACAAGGGTGTTAAGTCCGTCTATTGTTGAGATACCTGTTTGGATAAACTCAGATGGATAGTCCCTTGCTACTGGGTTAATTGGTGTACCGTTAATGTCGATGGACTTTTCTGGGATAAGCTTTGGACCATTGTCCATAGGATTACCAAGTCCGTCGAAAACTCTACCAATCATGTCTTCTGAAACACCTAGTTCCAGTGGTTTCCCTAAAAATCTTACTGTAGTTTCCTTTAAGTTAATTCCTGAAGATCCTTCGAAGATTTGAACCATGGCTTGGTCTCCGTTAATTTCAATAACACGACCTCTTCTCTTTTCACCATTTTGAAGTTCAATATCTACAAGCTCTTCAAACTTAACTCCTTCAACCCCTTCTATTGCCATTAGAGGTCCTACAACTTCAGAAACTGATTTGTATTCTTTAAGCATTTATAGTCCCTCCTTTAGCTACTAGTTTAGAAAACTCTTCTTCCATTTCCTTTTTAATGTCTTCAAATTTGTCTAATTCATCTTCATGAATATTCTTTGCTCTGGCAATTCTTTCTCTTACGTCCATGGTTTCTATTTCTGACATGTATGCGCCTTTGTCAAGTGCATCAAGTCCTAGGTCATAGAATTCAAGAACTATTTTAAGCATCTTGTATTGTTTCTTAAGTGAGCAATATGTGTCTACTTCATGGAAGGCATTTTGTTGTAAGAAGTCTTCTCTAATTGACTTTGTTACTTCAAGTTTAAGTTGGTCAGTTTCAGAAAGTGAATCTCTACCAACAAGTCTTACAATTTCCAAAAGTCCAGACTCTTCTTGTAGAAGTGCCATTGCCTTCATTCTTAGTTTTGAAAACTCAGGGTCAATGTTTTCGTCTAAATACTTATCAACTTTTGGTTGATATAGTGAATATGAATTCAACCAGTTAATTGCTGGGAAGTGTCTCTTGTATGATAGTGCATAGTCAAGTCCCCAGAACACCTTTACAATTCTAAGGGTTGCTTGTGATACCGGTTCTGAAATATCTCCTCCTGGAGGTGATACGGCACCGATTACTGTAAGTGCTCCAACTCTTTCGTCTTCACCTTTACAGATAACTTTACCAGCTCTTTCATAGTAGTCTGCAATTCTTGATGCCAAGTATGCTGGATATCCTTCGTCACCAGGCATTTCTTCAAGTCTACCGGACATTTCACGAAGTGCTTCCGCCCATCTTGATGTTGAGTCCGCCATCATGGCTACAGAATATCCCATATCTCTGAAGTATTCAGAAATTGTTATACCTGTGTAAATAGATGCTTCTCTGGCTGCTACCGGCATATTTGAAGTGTTTGCAATAAGAACGGTTCTTTTCATTAGTGATTCGCCAGTCTTTGGATCGATGATTTCAGGGAATTCACCAAGTACGTCGGTCATCTCGTTTCCACGTTCTCCACAACCTACATACACAACTATTTCAGCGTCTGCCCATTTAGCAAGCTGATGTTGTACTACTGTCTTACCTGAACCGAAAGGTCCTGGTATTGCTGCAGCTCCACCTTTTGTAACTGGGAAGAAGGTATCTATAACCCTTTGTCCTGTTACAAGAGGCTCTGTAGGGTCAAGCTTCTTAACATATGGACGACCTGTTCTTACTGGCCACTTTTGCATCATTGTAAGTTCTTTGTCACCATTTGCTGTTTCAACTATGCAAACTGTGTCTGTAACAGTAAAAGAACCCGATTTTATATCTTTAACTGTTCCTTCAACACCCATCGGAACCATTATCTTGTGTTCTACTATTGGAGTTTCATCTACAGTGCCTATTACAAATCCTGGTGAAACTTTGTCTCCTACTTTAACCTTTGGAACAAAATCCCATTTCTTTTCTCTGTCTAACGCCTTTACAGAAACACCTCTTAAAAGGAAATCTCCCGCTGCATCTTGTAGTGCTTGAAGAGGTCTTTGTATACCGTCAAACATCTGTTCAATAAGGCCAGGGCCCAATTCTATTGACAAAGGTGAACCTGTTGTTACAACCTTGTCCCCAGGTCCAATTCCTGTAGTCTCCTCATATACTTGGATAGAGGCCTTGTCGCCTCTCATCTCGATGATTTCTCCGATGAGCTTATCTTCTGAAACTTCTACAACGTCATAAACATTGGCATTATCCATACCTTCGGCAACAACTAAAGGTCCGGATACTTTAATTATTTTTCCTTCTTTCAATATAAGCTCTCCTTTATAAAATATTAGATCCAACGGCTTTTTCAACATTCTTATTAATTCTGTCCATACCAATTCCTAACGTTCCTTGGTTGGATGGAATCAATATAACCGCCGGCACAACTTCGTTATTATATCTTTCAATAGTTTCTGGTATCAAATTGGCAAGTTGTTCGGTTATAAAAATAACACCATAGCCATCCTTTGCCAACTTATCCACGATTCTTCTTGTTTCGTCTGCTTCAATTGTTGTAAAAACATTTACTCCCAAAGCTCTAAAACCTAAGACAGAATCTCTATCTCCAACTACGGCTACTTTATGCATATGTCTCACGTAACCTTTCTTTTATGAAATTCTTCGGTAGATTATTAAGCTTAGACACTAATAGTATTCTAAGATTTCTAATCTCATTCTCCTTTGCCATTAGATATGCAAAAGGAACTTCCGGTCCATAGTTTATCTTCTTTGCTTCTTTAGTAAGACTTACTATATAGTCATCCATGCTCTTTTCAAAGGCGGATAGACTCTGTGTATTGTTATATTCCTTAATGCTGTCCCTTAGGTAGTAGTAAATTCTTGCAGATTTAATAAATGAACTGCTCTCATCTATCTTGTTAAATAGATTTTCTTTGAATTTTTCTACGCCTATAGTTCCACCTGGAATAATAATTTTTTCTAAGAATTGTAAGTCCACATTTTGTCTTTGAACTCTTAAAAGCGTTCTGACATTTGTAAAGTCGATTAAGTCTTCGGCGTATTGAATTAAAAGTTCTGAATCAATCTCTTCTGCAAGTTGTTTCAGGTTTTCAAAATATGCCACATCAACATATATGTCTATGTTTTGAGGATCTTTTTCCTCAAGATAACTATCATAAACTCTATTTACAACTCCTGAGTATCTGGTGTCTATCTTCGCTCTGTCCCCTGACTCAAAGTCCTTTCTAAGTTCTTCATAGTCAAAGCTTCCAACGTCAATAAACATATTATCGTAGTCAATACCGCTTATCTTTTCTTTTAACATAACCTTTAGATTGTGATATTCATATTTTAAAGTCAATAACTTTATTACTTTAGATCTCTTAAGCATCTTGTTGTATTTGTTATAAATATCTTGAAGGGCTTCTTTTAAAGCTACTTCATAATCTTCTGGTCTGTCTAACTTTGCAAAGTACTCATGGTAAGAAGTGTCATTTAAAAGTCTTATGGCACTTTCCAGGTTCTCCGATTCTGCCATTCTATCAAAGAAGTTTTCATTAAGAAGGTCTTTTTCATAAACTCTAGTAGTTACTGAAGCTTGGATAAAATCTTGTCTATCCATAATACCTCCTATTCTTCAAATAAGTTCTGAACAATAAAGCTTTCTAAATCCTGTCTTTTTGAATCTACAATCTTTGAAAAGTCATTGTTTATAATTGACTTGCCATCATAAAACTTGAATCCGCTTTTTACATAATCTCCAGACAACTTGTATGGAAGGTCTAGTTTGTTATAGGCGTCCACCATGTTTTCCTGTACTGAAACTGTAGCGTCTTCTGAAAGATTAGCATCTTTTAAAGCACTCTTTAAAATTGACACATAGGTTTCTTCGTCAATTTTTTCTAAGCCCGCTTTAGTCTTTTCTATAACTCTATCAACCACTGTTTGTTTAGCAGAAAGCTCTTCGTCTCTTGCTCTAAGGGTTGCGGAGTTTACAATTTTTTCAATAAGATTTTGTGATTCTGTCTCAGCCTTTTGAATTATGGCTGATTTTTCATTTTTTGCATCGACAATAATTTTTTCTATTTCTTTATTTTTTTTCTCTTCAGCTTCTTGAATAATTTGGTCAGATTCAAACTTTGCATCTTTTAAAATTTGATTTAATATATTATCTAAATTTGACATCTAATCACATCCTTTAGCCCAAGAACTATATTCTTGTTAGCATTAAGAATGAGAATGCGAAACCTAATATTGCGTATAACTCAACCATTACCGCGTAAACTATACCTTTTACTTGTTGTTCTTCATTCTTTGCAAGAATATTCATACCTGCTACTGATACTCTACCTTGTGATTGTGCTGAAATAAGACCGCCAATGCCTACTGGTAGTGAAGCTGCAACATAGTAGAAACCATGTTCTAGTGGAATACCTGCTTCAATCTTGAAAAGAATTAAAAGTCCAATTACGAATCCATAAAGTCCTTGTGTACCTGGTAAAAGTTGGATAACTAGTGATTTACCAAATTTTTCTGGCTCCTCTATAACAATTCCTGCAGCGGCTTCCCCTGCTATTCCAACACCCTTTGCAGATCCTGCACCTGATAAGAATACTGCCAAGGCAGCTCCTAATGCAGTTAGTATAAGTCCTCCGTTTTCAATAAAAAACTCCTTCATTCTATTCCTCCTATTTGTTTTCGTTTTTTTCTAAATCAAAATATTTTGGTTTATTGATTAAACCTTTAAAGGCTTTTCCTCCGCCTTCATAAAATTTGTTAAACATCTCTACATATATAAGTCTTGCTGAATGCACATATGCACTTAGATATGATAAGAATAAGTTAAATAGTTGGAAGACTACAAATATTATAACTCCTCCAATTATTCCTACGATTCCTCCACCAAATAGCATCTTCACTATAATGTTTATGGCTAAAGCGATAAATCCTCCCGCTAGTCCAAGGGCCATAAGTCTTAGGTAGGATACAAAGTCTCCTATATAGCCTGTTAGACCGTAGACTTCGTTTAGTCCAACGGCAAGCCTTACTCCCCAGTTTTTGGAAGCTCTGCCCGCTGTTAAAAATATTCCTGCCATGCCTGCTATCATAACCCATTTAGCGACATTTTTTACTGTTGGTGAAAGCTTAAGTGGTCCTGATGCTGCAAATAAAATAATACTTATAAGCACTACATACAAGAATCCCACATCGAATATTGCACCTTTAAGGTCTTTGTCTTTAATCATCATATAGGCCTTTATTCCCAGTGCAAAGAAAATATGAATACCTCCAAGTACAAGTGATATTAAAATTATTAACATGGAGTCTTCAGTTTGATCAAGTAGTGGTCTATATGGCAAAGCTATCCCGAAGCACGAACCATATATTAGTCCCCAAAGCATTGTCGGGATACTTAAAAACATAAAGAACTTAACATTTCTTTTAAAGTCCGCTCTTAAGTTAAAGAACTTAAGTCCCACTACACATAGAATAAATAATAGCAGTCCATAACCAAAGTCACCTACCATCATCCCTGCAAAGAATGCATAGAATGGTGCAAATAGTGGAGTTGGATCAACTTCGCTATATTTTGGAAGGGAGTACATCTCTGTAAGGCCTTGGAAGGCACCGGTAAATTTGCCATTTTCAAGTATAATTGGCACATTAGGGTCATCCTTCTTGGCATCTTCGGCGTCCAAAGAATATCTTTCGCCAAGGATTTGTTTTAATTTGCCTTCGAACTCGTTTAAAAGTCTTGTAGGCACATAGCCTTGAATTAAGTTTACCTTCTTACTTGTTCTGAAGTTTTCAGGTACTTCTTCAATAAGTCTTTGATTCTCAACGTGTTCATAGTAGACCTTTAGGTCTTCGAGCTTATCAAGTTCTCCCTTTAAAACTTCCTCTTCCACTTTTATTTCTTTTTCTTTTTCTTGTATTACCTTTGATAATTCAGAAATCTCTTCGCTTACAATATTGTTTGCTCCAATTGTAACCGGGGCAAATCCATGTCTTCTCAAAACTTCCATGTCTCGTCTTTTATTTTCCCTAAGACCTGCAAAGATTACGTAGTAAACATCTTTTTCTTGAGACATTTCATCTAGAGATACATCTTCAAAGGAACTTAACTCCATCTTTAGCTCTTCAATGGACTTGTTTGGTATCGTTCCAGTTTGGATAAAACTTCTTTTAATATTGTAAAGATCTTTTACAGGAATATTTAAGCCATCCCAGTGTCTTAAATCTTCAACCCTTTGCTTTGAGTTTTGAATATCCTGTTTTGCATCATCAATAATCTTTTGAGAATTCTGTAGTTTTGAGTAAATTGGTTTGAAATCAAAATTATTTCCCTTTTCAACAATTTCTTCATAGGAATAATTTTGAACTCCTTCTTTCATAGCTTGTAGTTTAGGTTTCTTTTCTTCATACTTTGAAAGAAGCTCTATTGCCCAACTAACTCTTTGCAATTCCTCTTGTGCCTGTAGAAGTTCAGTGTCTGGAACTACTCTTTCTAACAGTTCGTTTCCTGAAACCTCTTCAACACTTTGAACCTTTTCGTCATTTAGATTATTGAAATGAACATACTCAAATTCCTGTAATTCTTTTAGAAGTCGACTTCTATCATAATCAAAGGCAAGTAAGTTAAACTTACTCATTTTAACCATTGACATATTCTGATACAATCCTCTCTACAATTGAATTTGAAACACTTTGGATTTTTGAGTCCTCCATGCTTTGTATTTTCTTAACCTTTTCTCGGGAGGCTTCTAAAATAGGTGCTTCTTTCTCTTCACCTTCTTTTTGAGCCTTATCTAACATTTCCCTTCTTAAGTTTTCTCCTTCTTCTATAATGCTGTCGTACTCTTTCTTGCCTACGGTTTTGATTTGCTCAAGAATCTCCTCTGCTTTTTTCTTAGCATCCGTTACTATTTGGTCAGCACCAGATTCTGCTTCGCTAATCTTTTCAACCATATTTGAAGTCATACATTCACCTCCCCTGTATATTAGATAACGATTTCACAATATGCATAATCTTTGGTTTAGTCAACACAACCCCTCAACCATCAGTTGTTGAGACTTTAAAGCGCTAAACTAAACCATAGAATTATAATAACATATTCCTAACTTTTAATCAATAAATCTAGTATTATTTTGTGCCGAATAATCTATCTCCAGCATCTCCTAGACCAGGTAGGATATATCCATGATCATTAAGTTTTTCATCAAGACCAGCAATATAAATATGAACATCTGGATGAAGTTCGTGAATTGCTTTTAGTCCTTCAGGTGCCGCAATTATATTTACAAGTTTAATGCTCTTTGCTCCCTTGTTTTTTAAATATTGAATTGCTGCCGCTGCTGAACCACCAGTTGCAAGCATTGGATCTAGAACAAGAACTGTTCTGTCTGATATATCTGTAGGTAACTTGCAGTAATATTCAACAGGTTCCAATGTTTCAGGGTCTCTGTAAAGACCAATATGGCCAACCTTTGCAGCTGGAATGATACTAAGCATACCATCAACCATTCCAAGACCTGCTCTAAGTACTGGAACTAAAGCAACCTTTTTACCTGAAAGAACTTTTCCCTTTGTCTTTACCAAAGGAGTTTCTACATCAATTTCTTCCATGGAAAAATCTCTTGTTACTTCATATGCCATAAGCATAGAAATTTCAGAAACCAAGTCTCTGAATTGTTTTGATCCAGTATTAACATCTCTAAGTATTGTAAGTTTGTGAGTTATAACTGGATGATTAAAAATTGTTACATTATCCATATCCTTACCTCCTATTTATAATAATATAATAACACTAAATAAGGTCCTTTGTAAAAGCTAAATTATCTTTACATTGCCTGCACAAGATTTTTTTAGTCTATTCATTATCCCTATTCCTAAATTTTTCTCTTCCACGCCTTCGCATAAAATATTTTCTATTCCATCATCATCACATTGTCTAAGTATGCGAAAAATTAGCGAAGCCATCTCCAGTAGGTTATCCCTACTTCCTAGAGAATAAAATTTATAAAATGAATTAGCCAAGTCGTTATTATCTTCAAATGTTATTAGTGCAGTTTTTTTATCTTTTAAGTCACTAGCCCTTTGATTAAAAAAATCTCTCACTTTATATCTATTACCCAATATTACTTCCATGCTACCACTTGGAGCATAATGTTTGTACTTTTGTCCAGGAGATTTTGGAATTTCACCATCCTTTAATATAGACTTGTCATATTCTACAGATCCAAAATGAATTTCCAAATCCTCCTTAGAATAAAAACCAGGTCTTAAAATTAAATTTGGTTCACAGGTGCAGTCAAGCACCGTAGACTCTATTCCAACATTACAAGCTCCTCCATCTACAATTAAAGGAATTTTCTCCTTCATGTCTTCGTAAACATCAAGGGCAGTGGTTGGCGATGGCCTTCCAGAAAGATTTGCAGAAGGCGCCGCTATAGGAACCTTCGCTTCCCTTATAATACGCCTTGTGATTTCCTTATTAGGCATTCTAATGGCAACAGTATCTCCTCCACAAGTAACGGTATGTGGAATAATATCTGATTTTTTTAAAATAATTGTAAGTGGACCTGGCCAATAGTACTCAAGAGCCTTTTTAACTTTTGCAGGAACTTCTTCAACAAGTCTGTCTAGTTCCAAAATTTCAGAAATATGAAGAATAAGCGGATTGTCCGATGGTCTATTCTTCGCTTCAAAAATTTTTTTACAAGCTTCATCACTAAGTCCATTTCCTCCCAGGCCATACACTGTCTCTGTAGGTATGGCAACAAGTTCATTTTGCGTTATAAACTTTACTGCCTCTCCCACTACATTTTTATTATTTTCATTAATTATTTCTGTCTTCATCTACGTTCACCGGATCCATATGAATTACAATCTCTATTCCTGTCTTTTTTAAAATTTCTTTTTCCAAGCCATCGGCAATTGCATGAACCTCTTTGAAAATTAAATCACTAGGAAATTCCACATGAATTGAACCAACAACCTTTCCTTCACCATAGTCATGTAGCTCTAAGTCGTGGGCACCAAGTACATGATTTCCATTTTCAGCAATTTTCATAATCTTTTCTTGAGTGTTCTTCGGAAGTGCCTTTCCTAAAATATAAAATGTGGAATGTTTTAATATTTCAATTCCCGACTTAAATATAATAATCGAAACCAAAATTCCCGCATATCCATCTATGTTAATATCAAATATAATAAATATCAATATTGAAGCAAGTATTCCTATGGATGAAATAACATCATTAACCGCATCTTCCGCAACTCCTATCATGCCAAGGGAGTTTATCTTTTCACCTACAACCTTGTTGTAGATATATAAAAATACTTTTAAGAAAAGGGACACTACAAGCAAAGCTACTGAAATTAACGAAGTGTTTAGCGCCTTTGGTTCGATAATTTTTTCCAAAGAAGATTTAAATAAAAAACCTCCCGTTAAGAGTATAAGTATTGCAACTAAAAAGGATGCAATGTATTCATACCTTCCATGCCCAAAGGGATGCTCTTCATCGGCGGGCTTTCCAGCCAAGTAACCACCAACAATGGTTACAATGGAAGAAAGAGAGTCCACCAAGTTATTAAAAGCGTCTGATATAACGGCGATGGAATTTGCAAATAGTCCCACAGCAAGCTTTATTCCAAAGAGTATTAAATTAAAAATCACTCCTATGTAGCCAGACTTTCTAATATATCCATTCCTTACATCAGGATCTTCTAAGTCGTCATTAGAATTTATAAAAATATTTTCTAAACTTTTCATATATTCCTCTCAAAAATCTTAATATTAATATTATATCACGAAAAAATCTTGAAGGGCATTTGAAAATATGTTAATATAGTTAAGTGATTGACCTGCCGGAGTGGCGGAATTGGCAGACGCGCGGGACTCAAAATCCCGTGGTGGCAACATCGTGCGGGTTCGACCCCCGCCTCCGGCACCAAAGTGCGTTTTCGTATATGGAAATGCACTTTTTTATTTTGATTTTTTAAAGCAATAAAAAAGACACCTCTACGGATGTCTATGTTTTTCAAAACTATGATTAATTAATTAATTGCTATTTTTTCAATTGCCTCTGTTAAAACTTTTGAAAAATTTAAATTTAATCTTTTTCCTAAGTCATTAGACCACTTAGGTATGGACAAAGTCTTTTTCACAAGTTCATTGCTTCCCAAATAATCTTCTAATTCAACATATACCATGGAAATAAAAGAATTTTCTTCATCATAATTGAATTCAAAGTCTTTATCATCTTTAAATGGATTATTTTTAGAAAGAGATATTTCACTAATCTTACTCCTTTTAGGAATCTCTTCTCCACTTTCCAATAGATCTGAAACCATCAACCCAAGATAGTCACTTGCCATTAACATGGCATCTTCAATATTTTCTCCCTGTGTTCCTCCTCCACCTAAATTTGGAAAAGAAATATAATAGTATTCTTCATCGGGAATATAATAAAATAGAGCTGGATAACTAATTATCATTTTATACCTCCTTTTTACTTAAGATTGAGGGCTATTTCAGCCCTGCATCCTTAAGTATTCCATTTTCGGTTCCTTTTTTAAGTTCACCGTGTGGAACAATAATTGGTCTTTTGAGTCCTGGCTTCTTTAATTTAATATGGGATCCCTTGCCCCCCTCTACTTCTTTAAAGCCATGCTTTTTAAGAAGTTTGACCATTTCAGCTTGTGTCATCGGCATGTATACCTACCTCCTGACAATTATATTTTAATACGTGTTTACACGTAAGTCAATGGAGGATTTGTCTTTTCGCAAAATAAAACAAAAACAGGAGAATATTTCATCTCCTGCCTTTTATTTTAATTTCAATTCACTATCAACTATCTTGTATTTTATTTCTCCTAAGGCTTCTACTTCCGGGTCATGGCTTGCAAGTATTATCGTCTTGCCCATATCCCTCCACTGTTTAAAAAAATCTAAGGTCTTTTCCTTCCAGTGTTTGTCCAAGTCATTGGTTGGCTCGTCAGCAATAATTATTTCAGGGTTTCTTGCGTGGTTTATTGCAAGCATTGCCCTTCTTCGTTGTCCTCCACTAAGTGTATGTGGAAGGCTATTCTTTTTATCTTTTATGCCGATTGTGTCTAGAAGTTCTTCTATTTCACTTTGAGTGATTTTTCTTCCTGATACTTTTGCTGCAAATTCTATATTTTCAGCAATTGTAAGTGCCTTTATCATTACTGAGGATTGAAATAGATATCCATAGGTCTTTGAACGAAGATTTGATATCTCTTCATCGTTTAAGTTCCAAATATCTTTATCCTCTACTAGAACTTTTCCTTCTGTTGGTTTTAAAAGCCCTCCTATTATCATTAATAGCGTGGACTTACCCGTTCCCGACTCCCCTGATATTGTTGTTATTTTACCTCTTTCTATCTTCAGGTCGATATTTTTTATTGGGGTTACAGCTTCTCCAGTTGTAAATGTCTTTGTTATATTTTGTAATTCCAACATTATATCCCCCCTGTAATAGCTTGGCTCGGTTCAATGGATGAGTTCTTCATTATTGGTCTTATGGTTGCAAGTAGTGAAATCAGTATGGCAAATACTAGACTTAGCAACATGGAAATAATTATTTGTCTCACGTCCATGCCCAGTGGGAGTGCCATAAGTTTTCTAATTCTCTCTGTTATAAATACCGTTGAGAGTCCACCGAGAATTGCTCCAATAAGTCCAGCTGTTCCCGATTGAATTAAAACTTCTAGGAAGCTCTCTTGTAGCACTTTCTTCTTGCTAAGTCCGATGGAGCGAAGATATCCTATTTCCGTCTTTCGCTCTTTTGCCATCATATTATATAGGGTGGATACGGCAATTGCAGTTGTTAAGAACACTAAAATCGCAAATATTAAAAAGAGTTGTAGAAATGTGTTTGCTTGTTCTTTTACCATATCCCTAACTTGTGAAACGTGAATTACGCCAGCTTTTAAGTCTTCAATTTTTAAGCTGTCTATAAATTTATTTACATCCACTCCATCCTTTAGTTTTATAAATGAAGTGGTTATTAATTTTCCTGGATCTTTTTCGTCGAAATAGTCGGAAGAAAATGTATTTTTACCTAGCATTCTTACGGTGTCTATGTCCATAAAGATGGATTCGTCAAATCCACTTCCTGTTCTATAAAGCCTTCCCTTTACATCAAAGACATTATTTAAAAGAAATGCCTTTCTGCCAAATTCATTTCCTACGTTTTGGCCCAGTACCATCATACCATCTTCAATTTTTTCTATTTTTTCATTTTCAAGCCATGGCTTTATTAAAAAGTCAGACTCACCATCTACTCCAACAATTCTATAAATTTTATCCGTACTGCAACATGCGGCCCCAGGCAGGGTTCTTATAAAAAATTCGTTTGTTACTTTTTCTATTTTATCCTTAGGTAGTCTTTCCATTAGCTTGTCTTCTTCAATGTACTTCATTTCAGCGACGCCACTGTATAGAAAGTCCTGTGGATTGCTCTCTGCTTCAGCTGGATAGATAACCACATCCGCACCCATTCTCTCTTCATTAAGCTTTAAACCGTCGTCAATTTCTCTATAGATGTTATACACAACGGTAAAAACTAAAGTGGAAAGAAGGGTCACAAAGATTGCCAGTAAAACTTGATTTTTCCTTCTGAATACATTTTTTAATGCCAGTTTAAACACTATAATTCTACCTCGTTCTTAATAAGTAATTGTAAAATTCCAAGAACTATGTACACCACGCCAATTACAATAGTGAATGTCTTCATTGTGTGGCATGCCATACCTTCCATTTTACATACTCCAATACCTACATTGTCAATGGTTATGGCAATCGATAAAACTCCCATGCCTAAAAGTTCAAGTGTAGACTTTGAGTTTTTAATTATATTTGCAACGGCAACAACTGCTGTGGCAATTCCTAAGTAAAGTAACGTTACATCTGTCCAATGGCACTTCATAGGAACTTCCATTCCCTTAGCAGTCTCTATCATACCATCGCATGGTGTTGCAAAAGTCTTTAGTCCAATAATAAGTACTACTGATGCAACTATTGCCAAAATATTATAAATTTTACTTGAATTTTTTTTCATGTTGTTTTTCATTTTTATCATTCCTTTTTAGGTTTATATTTTATTTCTACTTTTGAAAGTATACTAATTATTAATGGGAAACTAGCTCTTGATTTAATTCATAAGGCTCTATCCTTTTTTAAAATACCCTTCTATTTTTGCTGATTAGATATGTATAATTATTTTGCCATCAATTTTCGCCCCTATATATTTAATTTTCAAATAATCTCATTTCTATTGTATTATATCAACATATTATTACTATTTCAAGATTGATCATTCATTAGCATTAATAGAAAAAAATCCCCTACTGCTTTCACAGTAAGGGAAAAAAATTATTTCTTTATTAATTTTATTTTTATTTCTTCACCATTTAAGTCAACTGTCTCTTCATTTAAGTCATTGTTTACTTTTATTTCCACTGCTAGAGTTTCATCTTTAATAAATTCTCTAAACTTTTCAACAGCACTTTCAACTTCTGCTGTTGGTGTGTACTCTATGATGATGTTGTCTAAGATGTCGTAGTCGTTTGACTTTCTCATCTGTTGAACTTTTGATATGAACTCTCTTGCATATCCTTCTGCCTTTAGCTCTGGAGTTATGGTAGTGTCTAAGATTACGAATAGATTGTTGTCCATTGTTACGTCAAAGCCCTCTTTTGCTGAGACTCTAACTTCAACGTACTCTCTCTTAATTTCCGTATCTTCATCTTTAAGCTTAACTTTTTGAATAGTTTCGTTTAGTTTTGAAACAAATTCCTTAGCGTCCACTTCTTGTAGGAACTTTTGGAAGTCTTTAATCTTTCCTCCAAGAATTCTTCCTGCCACTTTAAAGTCAGGTTTTAATTCATAGTTCATAAACTCTGAAAGATCTTTTCTAAATTCCACGTCTTTTATATTAAGTTCTTCTTTTATAAGTGGAACTAAGTCCTCAATAATCTCTTTATATTTTGCATCTACCACAATTTCCTTTAATGGTTGTCTTACTTTTATATTTACTTCTTCTCTTGAAGCTCTTCCTAGAGTTACAAGTTCTCTTACAATATCCATCTTCTCTTCAAGTTTCATATCGATAAGTGACTCGTCTTCCTCTGGTATGAAGTCAAGATGTACAGACTCTTTATCTGTAAGGTTTCTATACATTTCTTCTGCCATAAAAGGTGTTATTGGAGCGATTAACTTTGTAAGTCCAAGTAAGATTTCGTATGTGGTATTGTATACTGCCTTTTTGTCGTCATCAACCTCTGTCTTCCAGAATCTTCTTCTGTTTCTTCTGATATACCAGTTTGAAAGGTCTTCTATTACGAAGTCGGATATTTTTCTTACAACCTTTGTTACTTCAAATATATCCATATCTGCCTTGTATTCTTTAATAAGGTTATTATATCTTGAAAGAATCCATCTATCTATTTCTGGTCTATCCTTTGGTTCTATATTGAACTCTCTAGGGTCAATGTCGTCTGTGTTTGCATATAGCTTGAAGAAGTTGTAGGTGTTTTTAAATGATCTAAAGAATTTACTTTCAACTTCTCTAAGTCCGTCCACGTCAAATCTTGTTGGTACCCATGGTGGAGATACATATAGTGAATAGAATCTCACAACATCTGCGCCATATTCATCGAATAGCTCTATTGGGTCCAATGTGTTTCCTCTTGACTTAGACATCTTCTTGCCCTCTTTGTCTAAGATAAGGTCGTTTACAAGTACATTTTTATAAGGCGCCTTGCCTGTAGTTAACACTGATATTGCAAGTAGTGAATAGAACCATCCTCTTGTTTGGTCAATACCTTCGTTGATAAAGTCTGCAGGGAAAAGTTCTTCAAAGAAGTTCTCCTTATTTTCAAATGGATAGTGATGTTGTGCAAAAGGCATTGCTCCAGAGTCAAACCAAACGTCAATAACGTCTTTTTCCCTTGTCATTACCTCTCCACACTCTTCACATCTTAGGTGAACATCATCAACATATGGTCTGTGTAGTTCTATATCTTCAGAGATGTCTTCGATTGCTCTTTCCTTAAGTTCCTTTCTTGAACCTACAGATGTGGTGTGGCCATTTGGACACTTCCATACAGGGAATGGTGTTCCCCAGTAACGTGATCTTGAAATTGCCCAGTCATTTAGGTTTTCAAGCCAGTTTCCAAATCTCTTTTCACCAACGAATTCTGGGAACCAGTTTACTTTGTTGTTTTCATCTATAAATTTATCTTTAAGTTTTGTAACTTCAATGTACCATGATGGTTTTGAATAATAAATTAGTGGTGTTCCACATCTCCAGCAATGTGGATAGTTATGTTCAACCTTTTGTTTTTTGAACACCTTGCCCTGTTCTCTAAGGTATTTAATAACTTCAGGGTCAGCGTCCATTACAAACATACCCTTCCAAGGAGTTTCGTCAAACTTCCCTTCTTCATTAATAGGGTTTATAAGTGGAAGGTTATATCTTCTACCTGTTTGATAGTCATCCTCCCCGAAAGCGGGTGCAGTGTGTACAATTCCAGTACCGTCGCTAATGGATACATAGTCTGCCACTGTTACAAAGAAAGCCTTCTTGTCAGGTTTAATAAATGGAAGTAGTTGTTCATACTCCATGTACTCCATGTCCTTGCCCTTAAGTTCCTTTATAACTTCGTAGCCTTCTCCAAGAACGCTATCTGCCAATGCCTTTGCTACATAGAACTTATTTCCATTTGACTCAGCTAATATATAGTCAATGTCTGGGCCAACTGTAAGTGCTACGTTTGAAGGTAGGGTCCATGGTGTAGTTGTCCATGCTAAAAAGTATTCATCATGGTCAACTCTCTTAAATGCCACAGTGATTGTTTCAGTCTTTATATTCTTATAACCTTGAGCAACTTCGTGTGATGCAAGGCCTGTTCCACATCTTGGACAGTATGGAAGTATTTTTGCGCCTTCATATACAAGGCCCTTCTTGAACATATTGTCAAGTAACCACCATACGGTTTCGATGTAGTTGTTATTTAAAGTGATGTATGGGTGGTCCATGTCCGCCATAAAGGCCATTCTATGAGACATCTCTCTCCATGCCTTTTCATATGTGAAAACAGAATTTTTACATTCTTTGTTAAAGGCTTCAACACCATACTCTTCTATTTCTTTTTTGCTTTTTAAGTTTAATTTCTTTTCAACTTCAATCTCAACAGGAAGTCCATGTGTATCCCATCCTGCTTTTTTCTTAACTCTGTAGCCCCTCATAGTCTTATATCTACAGTTCATATCTTTTAAAGTTCTAGATATAACATGATGTATTCCTGGTTTTCCATTTGCTGTAGGAGGTCCGTCAAAGAATACATAGTTTTTATCCTTTGGTCTTTGCTTTACAGTTTCATGTAATAAGTCAATTTCTTTCCAATACTCTGCAGTAGCAATCTCTCTTTCTCTTACCGGCTTATTGGAAAGGTCTTTAAATTTTGCCATTCTATATTCCTTTCATTCTATATTACAATTTGGTTGATTAGAAAATAAAAAAATCCCTAGTCAAAACTAGGGACGAAATTTCCGCGGTACCACCCAAATTGTGAATTGTTTTCACCACTCAAAAACTTAACGCGTTTAACGGGATACTCTACATATCGAATATCCGACTCCAAGTTGATCCATCTAACACTTTGGCAATTCGTTCCACCAACCCGAATCTCTCTATAGCCTCCACGAAAGAACGTACTCTTCAGTCTTCAATGCATTATATTTTATAATTAGTACTAATAATTGTCAAGTTATTTATCTGTAAAGTCTATTGAATTTACAAGAAGTGTCCTAATTTGTTCCACAAAGTCTTGGTCTTCAACTGTGAAGTTGTTTATAAGATCTGAGTCAATGTCGATTACACCATAGCACACGTCATTTTTTATTAGAGGCACTACAAGCTCTGATTTTGCAGAATCGTCACATACAATATGTCCTGGAAATTTTGAAACATCATAAACCTTTTTTGTTTCCATAAGCAGTGCAGCAGTTCCACAAACACCTGCACCTACAGGTATTTTTATGCAAGCTGGCTCTCCCACATATGGCGCAAGAATTAAATCGCCATCTCTATTCATTAGATAAAAGCCTGCCCATATAACATTTTCCATACTACTAAAAAGTATTTCTGAAACCCACATAAGTTTTTCGTCTATGGTCTTTCTCTTTTGCAATTCATCTACAAAATTTTCTAAAATTTTATCGTATTTTTCCATTTTCATCTCCTATAGTCCCAGTTCATCCTGTTTTTTCCTAAGTTTTATAATAACTTGGTCTTCTTCAAGTTCAACCATATCATAGGTTATAGGCTCATCCTTCTTAACATCCACCTTTAACTTTGTCTTCTTTGTTATAAGGCCAATAGGTAGTAGATTTTTCTTTCTCTGATCAATATGACTAATAATTTGTCCATATACATCCTTGCCACCAATCCCCTCTAAGGTTTGCCCTTTCTTAAGGTCCCTCTTTGCCAGTGTAATGGTGTCTGAAACCTGTCCCTTTTCAGGAACTATTGTCGGATCCTTTTCAACGATTGCGTTATAAATCGTAATCGGCGTTTCAAGGCTTGTTAAATGATATGGTCTATATAGCACATAGTTTGGACCTTCTCCCATGGATAAGTAGCCCATTAGGTCATGCACTTCGGTTGTATCATGGGTCACAACTGCAAACACTCCCGGCGCAATGCCAAAGCAAAAGTCCACAATGCGGTAGCTATTTAAAATACCACCTTGTTCTTTTAGAGCAAACTGCTTTGCCATGCTCTTTATGTCTGTGGTTAGTCCATGGCATCCCGGGATGTCTGGAGTAAATCCAAGGGCATTTGCAATTGAAGTAAGCTCTATCATTGTGTTTGTTCCATCTACAAAGGCAGTTAACATCTTTGGATAAAGTCCTTTTCTCAAAGCCTCTTCTCTAAGGTCATCTTCCGTTGCATAGTAGTTTAAAGGATTGTTCTTTCCCTTACCTACAGCAAGTAACTTAAAGCCCGCTCCCACTGCAAAGTTTGCAAGTTCCATTATGGCTCCTGGCTCATCTCCTGCAGAACCAGTGTACACAACTTTATTTTTCTTTGCCCTGTCATATATAATCGGTCCAACAACTGCGTCACATTCCACGTTGAGCATAATTATATTTTTGTAATTCTCGATTGATTCTAGTGCAAGCTTTGCACCAAAAGGAGGGTTACCAGTTGCATCAACAACTCCCTGAATCTTATCCAGCCCATAGGATAGTTCGTAATTTTCAGTTATTACAAACTGTCCCTTCTTCATGGCAAGTTCTGCCTGTGATTTTTTATTTGTAAAGATAATGTCCTCTTCTTTAACTCCGGAAGAAAGGTAGGCGTGCTTTGCCTTCTCTGGTTTTTCTTCAACTATAATTGAAGTCTTCATTCCCTTTATTCTACTGATTTGATTAACCAGTCCTGTACCCATCTTGCCGCTTCCTACAAGAGCAATCTTTAATTCTTCTCCTCGGTCCGTAAGCTCCTGTAGCTTTCTTGTCATTTTAAACATTTTCCACCTCGTCTATTCCCTGGGCACATGCATATGCCGATGCCCAAGCCCAGTGCAGATTGTAACCACCACAGTCACCATCCACATCAATTATTTCACCAATTAAGTAAAGTTTATCATATATTTTTGATTTTAGAGTCTTTGGGTCAATCTCTTTAGTATCCACACCACCACAAGTTATCTGTCCGTCCTTTTCAGACTTATATCCAGTCACTTCCAGACGTAAATCCTTACACTTATGGCAAATTGATTTTACTTCCTCATTAGTAAGTTCATTAACATGATTTTTATAAATTTCCAAATCTCTAATGATTAAATCAGAAATATTATCATGAAGAATACAGCTTAATAAATCCCTTGGACTCTTGTATCCATTTTGGCTTATGGATGAAATTAAAAAATTAAAAAGCTCTTCCATCTCCATATGGGACAACAAATCAAGGGATACAAATACTTTATTTCCATTTTTTAATTCCTCAATTGCCCGTCCCGATATCTGTAATATTCCAGGTCCAGAAATTCCATAGTCAGTAAATAAAATATCCGAAGATTGTTTTAATATCTTCTTTCCATCCTTTACTAAGTAAACATCACCTAAAACCTTCGTACCTTGAATGGTCTTGTATAGACTCTCCTTAGTATTAAGCTGCACAATGCCAGGGTAAGTCTTCGTAATACTATGTCCCAAGTCTTCCAGAAGGCTATAACCATTTCCATCGGAGCCTGACTTTGCCATGGCCCTGCCCCCAGCTGCAACGATTAAATAATCAAAAGTATATCCACTGTTATCATACTTTAAAATTCTTACATTTTTCTTAAAATCTATTTTCTTTATATAAGAATTTAAATGCACAACCACATTTTGATTTTCCGCCTCCTGTATTAATGCCTGTGCAATGGTCTTTGCCTGAAGACTCATGGGATATACCTTTCCATCTTCCAGTTCAATCTCCTTTACACCGAGGCCATTGAAAAACATTATACAGTCGTCGTAAGTAAAATTATTTATAATTGACATGGGAAACTTTTCATTTTGTCCATGAAAGTTTTCTATACTAATATTTGAATTTGTAAAGTTGCATCTTCCATTGCCCGTTGCATAAATCTTTTTTAAAAGCTTGTCATTTCGTTCAAATATATGAACTTCATGACCAAGTCTTGCAAGTTGAATAGATGCAAAAACTCCGGAGGCTCCCCCTCCTATAATTCCAATTTTCGCCATAACTCCTCCTACATTAAAGTATAAACTAAAAGAAGTCGTTTATAAAGCAAAAGACAGCCTCCATGGCTGCCTTTATTTGTTTTCAAATGTAACAACTACAAAATTCCCATTTTTAACTTGCTTTACGATACTTTCTTCATTAAAATCTTGAAAAGTTATTGTAGAATTACTTTCATATTGTTTAAAAATCGCAATAGGTTTAGAAAGTTTTATTTCATCTTCCTCTGCGCCTTCAGTTATAAAACCACCTTCAAGCTCTGTGTAGGGATTTTCCATTTTATATGCGCTTGTAAATCCTTCTCCCTTCGTGTCTGTTACAGAAACATCAAGGTTTGATTGGTGCATACTTACTGCAATAATACCTTCCTTATTAATAAGTTCGCCCATTTCAAGCACATCTTCCTTATTTAACTTGGAGTCCTTCACAGACCAAAACTCTATTTTAATATTTCCGATTTTGTCATCTAGCTTATAACTTACCACCGCAGAATCAGGATTTAATGATTTAAATATCCCACCATCAACTTCGCTAAATTCATATGGCATTACGGTCATTTCCTTTTGGTTATTAACTATTCCTTGGCATGATACAAAAAGTAACATGGCAATAAGTACAATAAAAATACTACGTCTTTTCATATTATCACCTCGTGTATATTATACCACCGTGATGGAGTGAGTGTGCTTTTTCTTCTCCTACCTCTCACTTCTAACTTACCACTTCTATTCAGTCATCCTGAGCGAGCGTAGCGAGCCGAAGTATTCTTGACCTAACAGAAGACGAAGTCTTCGTTGTAGGTCAAATGTCGATCTCGTTTCACTTTCCGACAGGAAAGTGTCAGAAGGCGACCTCAAAAAAGCTAAGCTTTTTTGTTCCTCTTCCCTAACTTCCAACTTCTTACTTCTCACTTCTATTTTCACTTCTCACTTCTAACCTCTCTTCAGAGATTCTTCGACCCCAAAATTCCTACGGAATTTTTCCGCTCAGAATTACAGAGTGAAAAAAATCATTTTTCGTTTATTATTTTTTCAAGCTCATTATAATCATCTTTATATTTAGTGTCTTTGTATTTTTCTCTCGTCACTTCTAGAAGCTCTTTTGCTTTGTCAAATTCCTCTTCTACTATATAGTGGGTTATTTCTAATTGCACCAGTGACTCGCTGTAGCCTTCTTCATCTTTATACTTTTTAAATAAATTTTTATTTGCCCCATACAACTCTTTGAATTTCTCGTAGTTTTCTAGTTTAAAATTGCAAACGCATAGATTTATATAGTAAACAAGTCTAACTCTTTCGTCCCTAAGTTTTAAAGGCTTTATATTTTCCAGCGTCTCTTTTGCCTTTTCATATTCTTTATCTTCTACATATCCTGCTGAAAGGTTAATCCTTATTATGTTTTTTAAGTTCTCACCCTTTGCTTTTTTAAGTATCTCTTCCATCGCACTATTAAATTCACCGTAATTGCCCTCATGGAAAAGCACAAGTTTTTTCTTTATCTTTGCAGACATAATTACAAAATAAATTGTGTTTACAATTAATATAAATAAAATTAGTGCTACACCAAATTTCAAGTAGTAGTCCATAAATGTAGATGGATCTATTTTTAAAACATTTTGTAGAACTAATAATAGAACTCCTAGCACAAGACCTAGTCCAATCATAATTTTAAAATTCTTTTTCATACTTCCTCCCATTTTCTTTCTTATTTCTATTTTACCATCAAAGAGCCCCTGTAAAAAATTTTTATTTCATCCCATATCAAATTGTTTTAATTAATTGTTATGAGGGTATAATTGTTATACGGAAATTGAAAGGAGAATATTATGAAAGAGAGAAATTTAGTTATTGATTTATTATTAAGACTTGTAGTGTCAATGGCTGTTGTAGCGGTTACCGCATTTTTTGTTCCAGGAATGAAGTACAGTGGAGGTTTTAAAACCCTAGCACTTATTGCAATTGTAATTGCAGTTGTACAACAAATTTTAGACTCTGCCTTTGGACTTTCAAGGAGCGCTAAGGGCTGTTCTGGATTTTTAGTAACTGCACTAATACTTTTTATTACTGGTAAACTTATTTCTGGTTTTACTGTATCAATACTTGGCGCACTTATTGGTGGCGTAATATTTGGTGGTGTTGATGCACTTATTCCGGGAGAAAAACTTCATAAATAAAGTTAAGCTATTGGGGGTAACTCAATAGCTTTTTTAATTATTTTTACAAATTAAAAGGCGCTCATCATACGACGAACGCCTAATTTTTTATTTATCTTCATTTACATGGCAACCGTGGCAGCCTTTGCTGCATTCGCATCCGCAGTCACATGTGCCTTTGTTCTTTACAACTCTTCTTATTGCAAATATGGCTAATAATATTACAAGCCCTATTATAATGTAGTCTATCATTCTACCACTTCTTTCTTTAATTTCCACTAACTGAATAGTTTAAAACTCCTTGACTATCCTTATATTTGTTCGGTCTAAATAATAGGTATAGATATAACGCTAATATTACAAATGCAATTGCAGTCGCAATATTAAATCCTGTTTTTAAAACTGCAAAGGCACCAATTTGATAAACCATGAAAGCTATTGTGTAGGAGAAGAATAGTTGATATAGTAAGGCAAATCTAAACCATTTTGATGAACCCATTTCTTCTTTAATTGCTCCCAGTGCTCCAAAGCATGGTAGAGTAAGTTGGTTAAATAGGATGAATGAGAACATTGAAACGGTGTTGAAGTTTTCAAGGATTACCTTTCTCATAGCATCTCCACCAGCTTCAGCTCCTATTCCTGAAACTACTCCATAGGTACTTACAACAACTTCCTTAGCAGCAAGACCGAAGAATGTTGCAACTGTTGCCATCCAGTCTCCAAATCCAAGTGGTGCAAACATAAATGAAAGCTTTCTACCTATAAGCGCAAGAATTGATTCTGCTCCATTATCATCAAAGCTTATAAACTCTCCATGAACTGAAATGTTGGTGAATAACCAAATTATAAGTGCAGATAGTAGGATAAGTGTTCCCGCCTTAACAATAAACGCCTTACATCTATGTCCTGTTGCTTTAAATACATTTTTCATACTTGGCATATGGTACTCTGGAAGTTCCATTACAAATGGTGCAGGGTCACCTTGGAATCTGCTTGTCTTCTTTAAGATAACACCAGAAATGATTACCGCAAGTATTCCTGCAAAGTACCATAGAGGTGCATACCACCAAACTCCACCTAAAACCGCACCAAACATTGCTATGATTTCAGTCTTCGCTCCACATGGCATAAATGAAGCAACTGTTATGGTCATTCTTCTATCGTTATCATTTTCAATTGTCCTAGTTCCCATGATTCCTGGAATTGAGCATCCAGTTCCTATAAGGATTGGAATAAATGATTTTCCTGAAAGTCCAAACTTTCTAAATACTCTGTCTAGGATAAATGCAATTCTCGCCATATATCCCACATCTTCCAAGATAGATACAAGGAAGAATATTGTTGCGATTACTGGTAAGAAACCTAGTACTGCACCAACACCACCGATTATACCATTACCTACAAGGGATGAAATCATTGGTGATGCACCTTGATTTTCTAAAAAGCCATTAACTGCATCTGGAATCTTTTCTCCAAGAAGTTCATCGGCCCACCAGTCGTTTACAGGACCACCTACAAGTTCAACTGCTATATAATATATAATTGTCATGATAACTATGAAAATTGGTATTGCTAAAAATCTATTAGTAACAATTTTGTCAATCTTGTCAGTTCTTGAAAGACCTTTCTTTTTCTTCTTTACAGTGTCCTTTGTAACGCCAGATACATATTCATATCTTGCGTCGGTGATAATACCTTCACCATCGTCTTCAAACTCTTCGCTAGCTCTCTTAATAACTTCATCAACTTTTGTTTTTTCATCAAGAGTTATTGCAATTTCTTCAGTAATTTTTCCATCTTCTTCAAATAGCTTTATAGCTATCCATCTCTTAGAAGGATGATCCTTAATTGAAGCTACAATCTCTTCAATTTCAGTTAAGTACTTTTCTACACCTTCATCAAATGTCTTGATTTCAGAGTGCTTTGTTCCTGCATAAGACTTTGCAGTAGAAATCAGGTTATCTATATTTTCTTCCTTTAAAGCTGATATCTCAACAACTTTACAATTTAATTTCTTTTCGATTTCCTTTGAATCTATTACTTCACCATTTTTTCTAACTACGTCCATCATGTTCAAAGCTATAACAAGAGGAATTCCTAGTTCAGAAAGTTGTGTTGCAAGGTATAGGTTACGTTCAATATTAGTTGCATCAATTACGTCTATAATAACATCTACCTTTTCGTTCATTAAGTAATTTCTAGATACAACCTCTTCCAAAGTGTATGGTGATAAAGAATAAATTCCTGGAAGGTCAGTTATACTTACTTCCTTATCCTTTTTGTAGATACCGGTTTTCTTTTCTACAGTTACCCCTGGCCAGTTACCCACATATTGATGAGAACCAGTTAGGGCATTAAATAGTGTTGACTTACCACTATTTGGGTTACCGGCTAATGCTATTGTTATGTCCATTTCTCAATTCTCCTTAATCATTATCCACAGTTTCTTCAACAATAATCATATTTGCATCTTCACGTCTGATGCTAAGCTCATAATTTCTTATGTTTATTTGAACAGGATCTCCCAAAGGCGCAACCTTTCTAACATAAAGTTTCGTTCCCTTTGTAATACCCATGTCCATGATTCTTCTCTTTAGCGGCCCCTTACCTTCAATTTTTTTGACCACATAATAAGAACCAACCTTTGCCTCTCTTAAAGTCATATGTACCTCCTAACCAACTATAATTTTTTTTGCTATATCTTTACCGATGGCAACTCTTGAGCCCTTTACCTTCACAATTAAATTGCCACCTTGTTCAGATACCACCATGATTTTTGCACCTTCTACAAAACCAAGATTACTTAAGTGTCTATCATTGTCTTCGCGTTCAGCAAACTTATCTCTTACCTTTATTATTTCTAGCTCCTTTTCCAAAGGTGCCATTAATAAGTTCATTCTCTCACCTCAACTTGTAATTTAACGTTATGATATTGATAACCTTAATGACTATTAGTACCATAACACAAACTAATTCACTTTTCTATGCTTTTGCCTTATTTTTTAAAAAAATTTTTCAATTTTGTTATAATGGGTACGGAGGTGGACCATGAAAATAATTTTTTCACCAAGCAAAGAGATGACTTTTAATAGACCAATTGAAGAAAAAACTAAATTCAATGGGAAGAAAAAAATAATAATTAAAGAATTAAAAAATCTAAAACCTGAAGACATAAAAGAGATCTTCAAAATTTCAGATAAAGTTTTAAAAGAAGTTTTGATGTATATAGAAGACTTTGAAAAGAGCGAAAGCTTTAGAGCAATAGAGATGTATCACGGCATTGCCTTTCGTTCATTTGATGTTGAAAGCTTAAATGAAGACGAAAGAAAATATATGGATGACCATTTAAAAATTTTGTCTACATTTTACGGTCCTCTATGCCCTGAAAAGTTAGTTCGACCATATCGCCTAGACTTTAATACAAAATTAAAAATAAATGGCGAAAGTCTAAAAAACTTTTGGAAAGAGGAATACAATAAGGCCTTTGATAAAGACGAAGTGATTTTAAACCTGGCGTCAAACGAGTTTTCAAGCCTGCTAGATAGAAATAAATTTAAAATTTACGACTTCGAATTTTTCGAAAGAAAAGAAGATAAATTAAAATCCCACTCAACCACATCAAAAAAAGCAAGAGGGCTAATGCTAAATTACATTTGCAAAAATAAAATAACAGAATTGGAAGAAATAAAATTATTCAATGTAGATGGATATAAGTACGATAAAGACTTGTCGGATAAAGGGAAGTTTGTGTTTATTAGAAGTTAGAGATTTTTTCCTATCAGGATGACAACTATATTAAGTTTTCATTGTAATATAGCGAATATGTCTCCCGAATGTCATTCTGAGCGAAAATTTTTACGAAGTAAAAATTGGAGTCGAAGAATCTCTGAAAAAGAAGTAAGACCTTAGAAATAAATCATTAAAGAAAAAGAAAGTCTCCAAAACAAAATACAAAACCAGAAGAAAATCCAACAAGATTTTCTTCCTCTTTACAACGGGGTCTTGGGGCTTGCCCCAAGTCGTTGGGAGGTAAAGGGGGTTCAAGGGGGAAAGGAACCGTACGAAA